>JAFGSY010000008.1 GCA_016934315.1 Candidatus Anaeroferrophillus wilburensis
CGAATAATTCGTAACAAACGCAGTAAAATCAAGCCTGATTTAGTGAAAATAGCGGCTTAACCCTCTAAAAACTTTAGACTGTCAAGCAACAAGGATAAAGACTGGAAAAATGATAACTGTTTATGATACAGCATGCGGCTCTAAAAATCTTGGTGATCAGATTATCATGGAGTCGGTGGTGCGTGAGCTGGCGGCTATTTTTCCCCATTCCCATCTGGTTACGTATCCGACGCACTATCCCCTCAGCAGACATGCATTGAGGAAAGCATGGGCTAATCAACTGGCATTCGTTGGTGGAACAAATATCCTCCGCAACAAACGTCGTTTTCGGGCGCACAGAAACCCATGGTCATTGGCTTTTCTTGATGCACGGCGGATGACTCCTGCCATTTTCATGGGAGTGGGAGCTTTCAAGTACAGTGGTGCCCCGGACTGGAAGGCCAGGTGGTTTTATCAAAGGGCTCTATCCCATAGTTGGATCCATTCTGTCCGTGATAACTATACATTGTGCCAGTTATTGCAGATGGGTGTGAATAACGTGATGAATACTGGTTGTCCAACCATGTGGTGTCTGACGGATGAACATTGCAGGAACATTCCCTATTCAAGGGCAAATAATGTGATATTTACCCTGACTGATTATCATCAGGATTACGTCAGTGATAAAGCGCTTGTGGCAATACTGCTGAAAAGCTACGAGGGGGTTTTTTTCTGGCCGCAAGGCTCAGGGGATCTTGCCTATGTCAAAAAATTGATGAGAGATGACTGGCACGCACGCATTACGATTATTCCATCTCATTTGCAAGCTTTTGATAGCCTGCTGGAACACTCACATAGTCTTGATTATGTTGGCACCCGTCTCCATGCGGGTATTCGTGCACTGCAAAAATCCAGACGGACAATTATCGTTGGTATTGATAACAGGGCTCTTGAAAAACAGCGGGATTTCAACTTAAAAGTATGTCATAGGAATAATGCGGTTGCTTTGACAGAGGCCATAGAGGGCTCATTCCAAACACAGATTAGGCTGCCAAGTGAATGCATCGAAAAATGGAAGTTGCAATTTGATGGTTGGCAACAGGTATAAACTCATCAATGAACGGCTGCTTATTGGCTGTAAACTCATGAGCTGGCAGATGGGTGGTAGACAAAGTTCGAGGATAGGGGTTTTCTGTTTTTCCAGCTTGACACCTATTCTCCTTGTATCTATATGACGCATGATTGTGGTATTTCTTCTCTGCATGCTTGTGTTATTGCTTGAATCCACTGCTGCAGTCAGTTGTTTTTGATGGCTAAATCGGTGTTATTGTCTAACTGAAAAAAAGAGAGGTGCCGTTTGTATCGAGTGAAAATTTATGGTGCTGGTTCTATCGGCAACCATCTGGCCCACGGTTGCCGTTCCCAAGGATGGGAGGTGACCATCTGTGATCTGGACCCGGCGGCTTTGCAGCGCACCAGGACGGAGATTTATCCCGCTCGCTATGGTTCCTGGGATGCAGCCATCAGACTGGTTGCGCCTGCTCAGGTTGCGGCGGAGCCTGCTGACCTGGTGATTTTGGGAACGCCACCTGACACCCACATGGCGATTGCCAAAACCATCCTTGCCGGAGATAATCCGCCTAAAGTGCTGTTGATTGAAAAGCCTGTGTGTACTCCAGCTCTGGAGGATGCCCGGGAGTTGGTTGCCCTGCAGAAGAGCAGTGGTACTTTTGTTGCGGTCGGTTATAATCACACCCTGACCAGCAATACCCGGCGAGCCGAAGAACTACTGGATAACCAGCTGATTGGTCAACCGCTGACCATCAGCGCCCGATTCCGCGAATACTGGGGGGGGATTTTCCGGGCCCATCCTTGGCTCAACGGTCCTAAGGACAGCTATCTTGGTTTTGCTGCCCGGGGTGGCGGCGCCGGCGGCGAGCATTCCCATGCCACCAATATTTGGCAGCACTTTGCCCATTTGGTAGGGGTCGGACGGATTACTGAAGTTGCAGCCATGCTCGATATGGTTGATGACGGCACTGTATGCTACGATCGGGTTTTTCAGGTTCATGTGAAAACGGATGCCGGGCTCGTGGGTTCGATCATTCAGGATGTGGTGACCGAGCCGGCTGAAAAAATGCTGCGGATCCAAGGAACGGAAGGCTTTCTCGAATGGTGTGTTAACCACGATGCCAGCCATGATGCTGTTCGTTATGCCGGTTCCCGTACAGAAATGACCGAAGAACTTTTTGCTAAAACCAGGCCGGACGATTTTCTTGGTGAGATTGAACATCTTGGAGCTATTCTTGGGGGGCAAAGTCCCGAGGCGTCGCCCATTGCCCTGAACAGAGGGCTTGACACCATGCTGGTTGTCGCCGCAGCCTACCAGTCTCACCAGCTTCAGCGGCCGGTACGAATCAACTATGATGCCGGTTACCAGCAAGAGGCATTGGAAACTGTTTGAAAGGAACAAGGAAGTAATAATGCACACATTTGATTTCAATAATCTCTTTACGTATGATATCGCCAACAACCATCAGGGTGATCTCGACCATGCCCTGCGGATTATCACGGAGATCGGTGCCGTCAATGCCAAGGCGGGTGTTCGTGGTGCCTTCAAATTTCAGTTTCGTCAACTGGAAACCTTTATCCATCCGGACTACAAGGAGCGGCAGGATATTAAACATATTCCGCGGTTTATGGGGACGGCCCTGAGCCTGGAACAGTACCGGCAGCTCGTTAAAGCGGTGGACAACCATGGAATGTATTCCATGTGTACCCCTTTTGATGAAGAGTCGGTGGATATCATCCTTGACATGGGCATTAAAGTCATAAAAGTGGCCAGCTGCTCGGCCGCCGACTGGCCGCTTCTCGAACGAATAGCGACAGCCAGCCGGCCGGTGGTGGTTTCAACCGCCGGCCTGAGTATTGATAAGATTGACCGGCTGGTGAGCTTTCTGGAGACCAGAAATGCCCATTTTGCCCTGATGCATTGTGTGGCTCTCTATCCGACGCCGTTGGAAAAGTTGGAATTAAACCAAATAACAGTGCTGCGGGAGCGGTTTCCCCACGTTCCAGTGGGTTTTTCCACCCATGAAGTTCCAGATAATTATATCCCGGTGCGCCTTGCCTATGCCCTTGGAGCCCGGCTGTTTGAACGGCACGTTGGCATAAAGACGGATGTCCATGCCCTCAATGCCTATTCCTCCACCCCGGAACAGACGGCCCGGTGGATTGAAGCCCAACAGGAGGCGGTTGCCGCCTGCGGCGGTGAGAACCGCAGCCCGGCAACGCCGGAAGAACTTGCTTCACTGCACTCCTTGATGCGGGGCGTTTTTGCCAAAAAGGCGATTGCAAAGGGGGAAGCGCTGACCAGAGAAGAGGTCTTTTTTGCTATGCCCCTGCACAAGGGACAGCTGGTGAGCGGCGATTGGGTTGACGGCCTGCCCGCCGACCGTGATTATGGGCTGAATGAACCGATCAGTGAGACAGTGGCTAATGCCAGCCTGCCGGATCGGGAGATTATTTATCGGATTATGCTGCAGGTCAAAGGGATGCTGAATAATGCCCGGGTTGTCATTGGCAAGGATAGTGCCATTGAGCTTTCACACCACTACGGCCTTGAGCGTTTCCGGGAGTTTGGCGCGGTGATTATCACCTGCATCAACCGTCAGTACTGCAAAAAACTGGTTATTCAGCTACCACGGCAAAAACATCCCTACCATTATCACCAGCAGAAGGAGGAAACCTTTCAGCTCCTCTATGGTGACCTTGAGGTAGAACTGGCCGGTCGGCGCATCAAGGCGGAACCGGGGGATACCATCCTGGTCAAACCGGGGGAGTGGCATAAGTTCCATACCCTTGACGGGGCGATTTTCGAAGAGGTTTCCACAACGCACATCAATAATGATTCCTACTATGAGGACGAGCGGGTTGCCCGGCTGCCCCGTGAGGCCAGAAAAACAGTCATTCCCAACTGGAATGCCATCGCCGGGGATGGTTCTTTTGCCGGTTAGGTGTCCCCGGGCGGTAGCCGGAGTGAGCTGTTTTTCAGGGCGACAATACCGTTGGTGATGAGTTTTATGTTGCGGCTGGCGGAGAGTAATGAATGGCAATGAGGAGTAGGGTCGTTGTTCTGGATTTTGATGGGACGCTGATTGATTCAAATCGCCTGAAGTATGAGGCTTTTTTTCAGCTGTTTGACGGTGATGAGCGGCATCGCCAGGTGATCCAGGCGGTGCTGGCCGAGATGTTGGAGGCCAGCCGCTACATCATTCTCGAAGAGATTCTGCGTCGTCTGCAGAAGACCAGCGATGATCACCGGAGGGTGGAGGTACAGGGGCTGGCCAACCGTTATAATGAGATCGTCCTTGAGGCTGCCAAAACATGCCCGTTGATAACCGGGGTACCGGCGGTGCTGGCTGACTTGGCACCGATGGTCCCTCTCTATGTCAGTTCAACCACTCCGGTTGATGCCCTTCGAGAAATTATTGCCAGTCGCAACTGGGAAGACTATTTTGCGGGTGTGTTTGGTTATCCGGCGGCGAAAGCACAGACCCTCCAAGAGATCATTAAAACGGAACAGGTGAAGAGCAGCGAAGTGCTGGTGGTTGGTGATGGAGAGTCGGATCGAAATTCTGCCAGAGACAATGGCTGCCTTTTTATTCCTGTTCAACGGGATGTTTTCCCGACTGCTGCCGTTATGCGGGCAGTGATGGGATGAACGGTCACCCGTCAGGAGCGAAAAATCGATGATTGACGGTAACACTATTCTGGTGGTTGTGCCGGCCAGAGGCGGCAGCAAGGGGGTTAAACTTAAAAATCTGCGGCCCCTTAACGGGGTTCCCTTGGTTTCCCTGGTTGGTCAGGTGGTTCGGCAGCTTCCCTATGTGGATAGGGCGGTGGTTTCCACTGACCATCCCGAGATAGCAGCTGCCGCTGTAGCCAGCGGCCTGGAAGCACCATTCCTCCGTCCCGACTCCCTTGCCGGGGACCGGATTGCCGACTGGGATGTCCTGCACCATGTCCTCATGATCTGTGAAGAGATGGACAGCTGCCGCTATGATGTCATCGTCATGCTGCAGCCGACCTCTCCTTCCCGGCGGCCTGAGCAGGTGACTGCCACGGTTCAAAAGCTCATCACCGGCGGTTATGACGCGGTGTGGACGGTGAGTGAAACCGATAGTAAAGCACATCCGCTGAAGCAGCTGGTTATTCTCGAAGACCGGCTGTCCTACTATGACCCTGCCGGCGCTACAATCATCGCCCGTCAGCAGCTAACCCCAGTCTACCATCGGAATGGCATTGCCTATGCGATCAGCAGGGACTGCCTGGTGAACAAAAGAAGCATCATGGGGGAACAGACATCTTTTGTCCTCGTCGATGGGCCGGTAATCAATATCGATACGGAACTGGATTTCCAGTTCGCCGAGTTTCTCCTGCGGCAGGCGGGGTCCCATGATTGATGACCTTTATTTTCGTGGTTTGGACACGCCATGAAGGGAACCCTGATTATTCCCATTGAGAATCAGGTCCGTGAGCTTGATCCTAAGTTGCTGTTGGCTTGCATCGCCGTTCGGCAAGGATTTTCCGTCATTATCGGTTCGCGGCAAGAGATTGATTTTCATATTGCCAGCTTTCCCCCCAGCCTCTATCTGGCGAAAAGCATGACCGCCCGCAGCGTCAAAATGTTTCGCATTATGCGGCAGTTGGGCCATGCGATTGCGGTATGGGATGAAGAGGCCCTGATCCATCCGCCAGCTGAGACCTACTTTACCCGTCGACTTTCCCCCGCAGCGATCTCTCAGGTTTCCCACCTGTTTGCCTGGGGGGAAGACAATAGCCATCTCTGGCGGCAGTATCCTCACCTGCCTGCCGGCTTGCCCATCCATGTTACCGGCAATCCCCGGGGTGACATGCTGCGACCGGACATGCAGCCTTTTTTTGCCGCCGAGGTTCGGCAGCGGCGGCAGGAGCACGGCGACTTTATCTTGATCAATACCAACTTCAGTTTTGTCAACGCTTTCTATCCTGAGTTGAACCTTTTCCAGTCGGCTGAAAATCCTGGCCAGCTGCCAGCCTATGGCCGGGCGGCAGTGGGGATGGAGCGTCATTTTGCGGAGAACCTGCGGGACCACAAACAGGCCGTTTTTGCCGATTTTCAGCGGTTGATCCCCGCGCTGGAACGGGAATTTCCCCAGCTGACCATTATTGTCCGACCCCACCCGATAGAGAACCCGAGGGTTTACCATGACCTTGCCGCCCGCTGCTCCCGCGTTGTCGTGACCAATGAGGGGAATGTGATCCCCTGGCTGCTGGCCGCTAAGGCGGTCATCCATAACGGTTGTACCACCGGTGTGGAGGCCTATATCATGGGGGTGCCGGCTCTCAGTTATCAAGCCACGGTCAATGAGGAGCTTGACTATGGTTTTTACCGGCTGCCCAATCTGTTGAGTCACCAGTGTTTTGATTTTGCCAGTTTGCGAGAGACGATTGCCAAAATTCTGGCAGGTGATCTGGGGGCTGCCGGCGGCGATGAACGGAGGAAACTGATGGCCGGCTACCTGACCTCTCAAGATGGTCCACTGGCCAGTGAGCGGATTGTCAGCGTGGCAGAAGAGATTTTTGCGGCCAGTGATTGTTGGCCAACATCGACGCTGCCCGAAAGGCTGGCTGGGCGTTTCCAGGCCAGCCGACGTCGGCTGGCAAAATATCTCAAATCCTTCCAGCTCCAGTCGAAATACAGACCGGAATTTCAGCGTTATCGCTATCCCGGCCTGTCACCAGCAGCACTGGAAGAGCGCCTGGAAAGGCTGCGGCAGGTACTTGGTCAACCGGCAGTCCTGCGGACCAGGCAGCTTACTACCCATATCTTCCGAATCACTTCCTGATCGACGATGTATGTCCGCTATTGACGGGATTGGCCGCTGTTACCGAAGTGATCGCTTCCTTGAGCTTGAAGTGAATCCGGCCGAGAGTTGGCAGGGATCCGCTGATGTGCAAGGGGATGCCTGAGGCATCATCGACTACCATGGATATCTCTCCTTTCAGACCCAAAAATGAAAACTCCTCCCTCTCTTCTGTCGCTTCGTTCAGCGGCCTGCTGACCAGCCGAATGCCGTGGACAGGCGACGGTTGGTTTTTGCCTAAAAGGTTGTTGCCGGGCAGCTGAATTTCAGCGGCGTCAGCGTCCAGGCTTGCCAATCGCACCTGGAGAAACTGTTTTTTGTTGAAAACCGTTAGCGTAGAACCTATTCGGCAGTCCGTCGGCTGGGCCGTAAGGTGGAAGAACAGCAGTGACGGCTCCGAGACCGGTACCATCGATGTCAACTGCGGCGGTCGGGGATAAAAGCTTTCCTCTCGATCAGTCCATTGCTCCGGCGGCAGACCGAACTCATCGGGACCGGCTGGCTGCAGCCTGATGCGACGTACTCCCTCGGCAGTAACCCAGTAGAATTTTTGGTAGCTGTCCGTTCCTGTTCGGCTCCGAACCCTGGCGACCGCCTCGCCGGAGCTGGCCAGAAACCAGACCCTGCTGTGCAGTACTTTGTTGGCAGTCAGGAAAGGCTTGACAGTAGTCGTGGTGGAGAGGGCTAGACAGCCGGATGGCAGCTGCCAGCCGTTATGGCCGCTAAACAATGCCGGCAGCACATCGGCTGACAGCGTGATTTCAACTGTGGCGGTGCCCATGATGGTTTTTGTTTCATATATCAGTTTCTGCCACGATACTGGTCTGAGGTTTGGGGAAGAACACAAGGTTTCCTGCCCCCATGACCGGTTGCCAGGAAGTATCAAGCTGAGCAAAAGCAGGAAGAATAGCAAAATTTTCATGCAGGGGTAGTGGTATAATGTTCAGTGGATGAATGCATGCCTTGCAGCTTATGATTAAAAGTGACGAATTTTTGTTGTCGAAGAAAAGCAGGCTATCTGCCACGTACAGCAGGACCTGGTTTAAGGGTAAATTCAGCTGCTGTTTTGGGCCCGCTTAAAGCGCCATTTGACAATTCCCTTACGTGTCATTCTGAGTGCGTACCAAAACTGTCTGACGGGCTGTGGGGCGGTATGCCTCTTGAATGCGAGCAACGTTTTTCTCCTGATCTCCTCTGGATCATCTAGCTCCATGTCCAGCAAATCCTTTGGAAAGCCACGGGAACTGACCACTCTGACTGATCCCCCATGAAGGCCATAGGATGTTGACAGCACGCTTAAGCCGGATATCTCGAAAAGAGCCCTGAGAGAACGTTCAGTGTGATAGCAGAGGTGGGCTGTATGGATTGAAACCGGATGCTTTCCATAGTTTGTCTGCCACTCGGCATTGGGAACTTCCGCACATAAAAGTCCGTCCCTGGCCAAAAGGCTGCCTGCACATTGCAGAAACTTCCCTGGATTTTCACTGTGCTCGAGTACGTGTGAGCAGGTAACGATGTCGTATGAACCTGGCTGGTCAGTGGCATATTGCTCTAGGGATCCTGAGTACACGTCGAATCCTCTCTCTTGAAGGCGTTTTGCATGCCTAACAGAAGGCTCTATGCCTGACACCGAGGCGCCTCTGGTTTTGGCCTCGGTAATGAGGAAACCATGGCCGCAGCCTATGTCCAACAGTCGGAGCCCTTGTAATAGTCGGTGGTTTCCCACGGCATCCAGAATCTCCTTGGCAATCCGGTGCTTCCTTTTGACCCATGTGGGGTTCTCGGATTTTTTGTCCATTGAGTATTGTTTATAATAGTTTGAGGAGTAGAATTGTGTCAGTCCCTCATCATCCATTCTGGGGTTGAGTTGCCGCAAACCGCAGGTCTTACATACACTCAGCGAGACGGGTTGGCTATGTCTGTCAGTCCAATCGATGACATGTATGAAATCATTACGCCCACAGAGAAGACATGGATATGATTGTAGAATTTGCTGGTTTGACTTCATTCTGTGATTCCTTACGTTGAATGAGGGGAGTAGCGAAGTTGAGTGAAAGGAGTTATGCAAATAGGGTAAAAATTAATAAATACGAGTAGTTGATAAAGAGAAACCTTTATGATTATTGCTGGTTGCAACCAAAAAATACCTATCAAAAACAGAATCTTATCATAGAATTCAGGAATATCAAGTTGATGGTAAAAAAACAACTTAAAAGAGAATCTCCTGAAAAACACCTTCCCCACGAATTAGCTGCCGGACCTTCAGGGATCGGCGGTTGTCCGCAGGCTGCTTCTACAAGCTGTAATCGCTACAGGTGGCTTTTTCTTTTTCACATTATTGACCCCTACTTGTTCTTCTGTTAAGTGGTATGCAGGAATAGCGGGCGGATTGCCAAGTGATCATTGCCTGACAATGGTGATTGCGATTTTTCTTTCAGCGGCAGAAAGGTTATTTTATTCCATGGCAGATCCGACAAAATTCCGTTTTTCCATTGATCGCGGCGGCACCTTTACGGATATTTACGCCGAAGTTCCCGGCGAACCGGCAGGGTGGGTGCTCAAGCTGCTGTCTGAGAATCCGCAACACTATGATGATGCCCCTCGGGAGGGGATCAGAAGGATAATTGAGGCGGCGACCGGTAGTCCACTGGCCGCCGATGAGATTCCGGTGGACAGCATTGAGTGGATCCGGATGGGAACCACGGTGGCGACCAATGCTTTGCTGGAAAGGCAGGGTGCTCGGTGCGCCCTGGTGATCACCAAAGGTTTTGGAGACCTTTTGCAGATCGGCAACCAGACCAGGCCGCATCTTTTTGATCTGGAAATTCACAAACCTGATCTGTTGTATGAAACAGTACTGGAGGTTGATGAGCGACTGCGCCTCCTTGGCGCCGAGGAAGCAGCAGGACCGTTGCAGGTGGTTAACGGAGTGACCGGTGAATCGCTGGTGGTGGCCAGGAAGCCCGATCTGGCGGCAGTCCGTCGGCAGCTGCAACAGGTCTATGACCAGGGCATTCGCAGCCTGGCGGTGGTGTTCATGCATGCCTATGCCTGGCCCGACCATGAACTGGCGGTTGGCCGTCTGGCCGTGGAGCTGGGCTTCTCCCAAGTTTCCCTTTCCTCTGCGGTTATGCCGATGGTCAAGATAGTTCCCAGGGGGGACACTGCCATGGTTGACGCCTATCTCACCCCCCACATCCGCACCTACCTTGCCGGTTTCCAAGCCGGGTTTGCCGGCCGTCTCCAGCCGCGTAATCTGCTATTCATGCAGTCGGATGGTGGTCTGACGCCGGCCGGTGACTTTACCGGCAGCCGGGCAATCTTGTCGGGTCCGGCGGGTGGCGTGGTGGGGTACGCGGCAACCACTTATGAACAGCAGGGTAAGCGGCCGGTGATTGGCTTTGATATGGGTGGCACGTCCACCGATGTCTCCCGGTTTGCCGGCGAGTACGAGCTGGTCCATGAGACGGAAACCGCTGGGGTTCGCATCCAGGCGCCCCAGCTGGAGATCAAAACGGTGGCCGCCGGCGGCGGCTCGCGGCTTTTTTTTACCAACGGCATGTTTCTGGTGGGACCAAAATCCTCGGGTGCCCATCCTGGCCCGGTCTGTTATCGCAACAACGGTTTTTTGTCGGTTACTGATGCCAACCTGGTGCTCGGCCGTCTGCAGCCTGATTATTTTCCCCATATTTTTGGGCCACAGGAGAATCAGCCCCTCGACCTGGAGGCATCAAGAAAGGCATTTGTCCGGCTGACGGCTGAAATCAATGATTATTATGGCCGGTTGGGACGGCCGTCAATGACCATGGAGGAAGTGGCTTATGGCTTTCTCCAGGTGGCCAATGAGGTGATGGTCAGACCCATCCGGGAGATATCGGTGCTGCGCGGCTTTGACATTAAGCAGCATGTGCTGGCTACTTTCGGTGGTGCCGGTCCCCAGCATGCGGTGGCGGTTGCCCGCTCACTGGGTATTTCGCGCATTGTCATTCATCGTTATGCCGGCATTCTTTCAGCCTATGGCATGGGGCTGGCGGCAGTAGTAGTGGAGAAACAGCAGCCGTCGGCGGTGGTCTACAGTAGTGGGGCGGCGGTCGGCCTGCAGACGGCACTGGATACTTTGGAGCAGCAGGCATCAGGAGAGCTGCTGGACCGGGGTTTTACCCCTGAGCAGCTTATCAGTCAGCGATTTCTCAACCTCCGCTATCAGGGGACGGACTCGGCATTGATGATCGCCCAGCCGGCGGACGGCGATTTTGCCGCCGCCTTCCGGGTGGCCTATGAGCGTGAGTTCGGTTTTGAACTGCCCGGCCGTGATGTTGTGGTTGACGACCTGCGGGTCAGGGTCAGCGGCACCCATGACCGGGTGCATGTGCCATCCCCGCTGCCAGCCATGGGAGATCCTGTCCCAGAGGGTGAAGCAGTCTGTTATTTTGCCGGTGGCTGGCACCAGACGCCGATTTTTCAGCTGGCGGTTCTAGCCTCTGGCCAGCAGCTTGCCGGGCCGGCGATGATTATCCATGACACCTGCACGATCCTGGTGGAACCGGACTGTCTGGCCAGGATAACGGCCACCGGTGACATCCAGATCGACGTTGGCGGGAGCTCGTCACAGCGGGCGCAAACCGCTCTTGATCCCGTGCAGCTTGCCATTTTCAGCAACCTCTTCATCTCCATTGCCGAACAGATGGGGCGAACCCTCCAGAAAACGGCGATCTCCACCAATATCAAGGAACGGCTCGATTTTTCCTGTGCCCTCTTCGGTCCCGGCGGCGAGCTGGTGGCCAACGCACCCCACCTGCCCGTCCATCTTGGTTCCATGAGTGCGGCGGTGAAGGAGCAGATCCGCCTGCGTGACGGTGTCTTCCATGAAGGAGAGGTGCTGGTGAGCAACCATCCGGCCGCCGGCGGCACCCATCTCCCCGATATCACGGTGATCACACCGGTGATCCATGATGGCAAGCCGTTGTTCTTTGTTGCCAGCCGGGGCCATCATGCCGATATTGGCGGCATATCTCCCGGTTCCATGCCGCCTTTTTCCCGGCAGTTGGCGGAGGAGGGCGCCTGTATCAGCTCCTTTACCCTGGTGCGTGACGGTGTTTTCCAGGAAGCGGGCATTAGTGCTCTGCTGACGGCATCCGGCGGCGAAGCAGGTTTTTCCAATCATTTGCCAATTCAGGGGACGCGTGCCATTGAGGATAACCTCTCTGATCTGAAGGCCCAGGTCGCTGCCAATCGGAAGGGAATTGCACTGATCAAAGAGATGATCAGTGCCTATTCCCTGGAAATGGTACAAGCCTACATGGGGTATGTGCAGGACAGTGCTGAACGTGCAGTTCGGCGGAGCCTCAAGGCGTTGTCCCGGCAAAAGGGGCTGCGGGAGGTTGATACGGTGTATGCCGAAGAGTTCCTCGATGACGGCAGCCCCATCGTCTTGACCTTGACGCTTGACCGGACAACCGGCAGTGCTATTTTTGATTTCGATGGCACCGGACAGGAGGTATGGGGCAACTGCAATGCCCCCCGGGCGGTGACCATGTCGGCGATTCTTTATGCCCTGCGCTGCCTGATTGCCGAAGATCTGCCGCTGAATTACGGCTGTCTGGTACCGATCACCATCAGGATTCCGGCTGGCTCGCTGCTGGATCCCTCGCCGACGGCAGCGGTGGTTGGCGGCAATGTGCTGACTTCCCAGCGGGTGGTTGATGTCATTCTCAAAGCTTTTGGCGTTGCGGCCGCGTCCCAGGGGTGTATGAACAACCTGACCTTCGGCAATGAACGATTTGGCTACTATGAAACCATCGGTGGCGGCGCTGGCGCCGGCCCCTCCTGGCATGGCCAGTCGGGGGTTCACACCCACATGACCAATACCAGGATTACTGATCCAGAAATCCTCGAAAGACGGTATCCGGTTCTTCTGTGGGAGTTTGCCATTCGGCCCGACTCCGGCGGCGCCGGGCGCTTCTGCGGCGGCAATGGTTTGATCCGTGAACTGGAGTTTCTCGAGCCTCTGCAGGTGGCGATTCTTTCCGAGCGCCGGGTCCACGCTCCCTATGGGCTGGCCGGCGGTGAGCCGGGCAAGCGGGGGCAGAATCTTTTTATCCGGACCGATGGCCGGGTGCTTAATCTGGGCGGCAAAAACGAGATCACTGCCGGTCCCGGAGACCGGATTCGCATTCTTACCCCCGGTGGCGGCGGATTCGGCGGTGAGTAGGGTGCCAGACAGCCTGTCGGCCTGTCAGAGTGTGCACAGTACGCCATGTGCTGCTCTGAGATCGGGGAGAGATGAGTTGCCGGTTCAGCGATTGTGCCATTGGACGGGGGTTTTGTGGAGAAAAGCCTTGATGCCGTTCTGGGCGTCGTCGGCCAGGTTGTTGAGGGCGATGGTATGCTTGGCATAGTGGAGTGCCTTGTCGTCGGTCTGGTCAATCTGGGCGTAGAAAGCCTGTTTGCCGATCCCCAGGGTCAGCCAGCTGGCGGCGGCGATCCGGCGGGCAAGATCCACGGTGCTGTTCTCCAGCTCGGCCAAGGGGACCACGGTGTTCACCAGCCCCAGCTCTTTTGCTTCAGCAGCTGAAACATAACGGCCGGTCATCAGCATCTCCATGGCCGCCTTGCGGCCGATGGCCCTGGTGACCGCCACCATGGGCGTCGTGCAGAACAGGCCGATCTGAACCCCTGGAGTGGCAAACCGTGCCCCCTCTTCAGCAACCACCAGGTCGCACCAGGCGGCCAGCTGGCAGCCGGCCGCGGTGGCAATCCCCTGGACCTGGGCGATCACCGGCTGGGGGATTTCATGGAGCAGCTGCATCATCCTGGCGCATTGATCAAAGATATCCTTATATTCCTTCATTCCCCCATCCACCATCTCATCCAGTTTGTGGCCGGCGCAGAAGTTGCTGCCGGCGGCCCGGAGAATCAGCACCTTGAGGGACTCATCCGTGGCAACATGATGCAACACCGAGATGATCTCCTGGATCATGAGCCGGGAGAGGGCGTTGATTTTTTTCGGGTTGTTCAGAGTCAGGAAGCCAATCTCGCCATCGGCGGCAAACAGGATCTCTTCGTACTTCATGCGATTTCCCCTTGATAAAAATGGTTTGGGCTGTGGCAATATTTGTCTGCAGCAGCGATAACCATGCTTATCCTGCCGCCGGTGGTTTGTCAAGCCGCTCCAGCTGGTAAAAAATATGCTTGCTGTCAGGCCCTACTATGATATGCTTACGTCCACAATATGGAGGGTGCGATGATAGAGAATGGGACAAGGTATCTGGTGATTGTGGTTCTGGGTGTTGTGCTGGCCGCCTGTTCGGTGCTGCCCCAGCGGCTGACGGTGCAGCCTTCCCTTGAGGGCGTCGAGTCCGGCCTGGTCGGCCGGAGTGTCGAGGTTGGGGTGAGGGTGGTTGATCTTCGAGCCGGGATTGATATTGGGTACACTGAAACCTGGGGTGGCGATCGGCAGCCCATTGCCACCACCGGTGACCTCCTTGCTGTTCTGGCCGACAGCCTCAGTGAAGGACTGCGCAAAAAAGGTTTTGTTCCCTGTGCTGATTGGGCCGGGAAGGGCCGGTTGTTGACAGTTGAGGTTGAAAAAGTCAGCCATGTTGTTGTCCATGGTCTGGTGAAAACCACGGTGCAGACCAGTGTTGTTGCTAAGACCATGGCTTCTTGCGGGCGGCGAACACTGAGCAATCAGGTTGACGTCGATAACCAGTCAGTCATGGTTGCCAAGCCGTCTATTGAGGATAACCAACGGCTGGTGAACAAAGCCTTGAGCGACCTGATTGAAAAGATCTTTCAGGATCAAGAAACCCTTGTCCTACTGGCCCGGGGAGAGTAGTAGAGTGACCGGAAGTTTGGGAATGGGATGATGGTGGCTTGGTACCTGTCGTTGTCGCTGGCTGCCCAGCTGGGAATCAGCGTCATTGCCTTCATCTTGGGAAAGGTTGTCATTGTAGCCCTGTTCAGCATCATCCAGTCGCTGTTTCTGCGCTGGTTTGGCCGTCAACGCCCATAGTCATGGCGGCGGTGAAGAGGATGATGTCCATGGGTGGAGGGCGAAAAAAGATGGTTGGTGGCGCGTTTTTTCTTTTGGTTCTTGGCTGGTTGGTGGTAGTCGGCTGTTATCAGCTGAAAAAACCACTGCCTCCCGGGATTGACTACCGGGGGGAGTTGCGTCTGACCGCCGCCGATCAGGTGACCTTTCTCCATGATCTGACTTTTGCTGATCACCTGGGCCGCCGGGTGTTGGACCAGCAGATTTTTGACGCCCTTTTTAGCCTTCTGGAACAGGCCCACCACTATATTCTTCTGGACATGTTCCTGTTCAACAACCATCAGGGCATGATGAGCTCCAGTTTCCGTCCCCTGGCCCAGGAACTGACTGACCTGTTGATTCGCAAAAAACGGGAAATCCCATCGATTAGCATTGACGTTATTTCCGATCCGATCAACTCCTCCTACGGCGGGTCTTCGGCTAAGGAGCTGGACCAGCTTCGTGCTGCCGGTATCAATGTCATCATTACCGACGTCAAGCCGCTTCGTGACAGCAACCCCCTCTATTCTTCCGTCTGGCGGACCTTTTTTCAGTGGTTCGGCAACAGCAAGAACGGTGGTCGGTTCAAACATCCCTTTGCCGGTGATGGCCAGCAGGTGAGCCTGCGGAGCTACCTGGCCCTGCTGAACTTCAAGGCCAACCACCGGAAGATCTGTGTTGCCGACCACCGGGGAGAGATGGTGACAATCATCACCTCAGCCAATCCCCATGATGCCAGTGCAGCCCATTCCAATGCGGCGTTTCGGGTAACCGGGGATCTCTGGCGGGATGTGTATCGCTCCGAGGCGGCGGTGGCCGCATTTTCCGGCGGCCGCCTGTCGCTGGTGGGTGTTGAACAGCTTGCAAAAGCGCAGTTGTCCGTAGAGTCAACCCTACAGGTCCAGCTGCTGACCGAAAAGCGGATCAAGCATGCCTGCCTGGAGATTATCGGCCGGGCCGGCCACAGCGACACGGTTTCCATGGCCATGTTTTATCTGGCCGACCGCCAGATTATCCGCTCTCTACTGCAGGCAGCCAAACGCGGTGCAGAGATCAGGATTATCCTTGATCCCAATAAGGATGCCTTCGGCTATCGGAAAAACGGCATTCCGAACCGTCCGGTAGCCCATGAACTGGTGCAGAAATCGGGAGGGCGGATACACATCCGCTGGTATGATACCCACGGGGAGCAGTTTCACACCAAGATGATTATTGGCAGAAAGGCCGACGGAACGATGAGCGTTCTTTTGGGGTCGGCAAATCTGACCCGCCGCAACATCGATAACTTCAATCTGGAGAGTGATGTGCTGGTGGTTGGTAACCAGTATTCATTGGTAATGCGCCGGGTGGCTGATTACTTTGAAGCTGTCTGGCATAACACTGATGACCGCCGGTATACGGTGCCCTATGACGCCTATGCTGAATCGTCCGACAGCAAAACCATTCAGTACCGTCTGCAGGAAGGACTTGGCCTGGGTACGTTTTAACGCAGCTGCTCAGGTCATTTCCCGGCCGGCCAGATAATTTTTAATGTCATCCAGGCGGCTGTTGATCACCTTGAGCTTTGATGCCAGCTGTTGACGGGTACCAAAATCGGGGATATCTTCCATGTCTCCGAGGCGGGCCATGATCTCATCCAACTCTTCCCAGGAGTGTTCCAGCTCGGCTTCAAAAGCCATCGGGGGAACCATGGTTTCCGTCGGCACGATCTTGCCTTCCGCCAGGTTGATATCAAGAATCTCACCCATTGTTGGAACCATGGCTGACCATCCGAGCTGGTTTTCCAACTGATTGCACAACGTCATGGAGGCCTCCGGCTCACCGTGGACAATAAACGTTGTCTGCGGCGGGGAGGTGAAGTTGCCGGCCCAGCTCAAAAGTCCCTGCTGATCGGCATGGGCGGAGAAGCCGCCGATGGTGTGGCAATGGGCATTGACCGCCACTTCTTCGCCGAAGATTTTCACCCTCCTGGCTCCGTCGACAATCAGCCGGCCAGTGGTCCCCTGGGCCTGGTAGCCGACAAAGACCACATGGGCCTCCGGACGCCAGAGATTGTAGCGCAGGTGATGTTTGATCCGGCCGGCGTGGCCCATACCGCTGGCGGAGATGATGATTGCCCCGCCGGTGATCTGGTTCAGACGCATGGACGCCTCCGTTGAGCGGGTGAAATGGATGCCGGGGAATTCCAGCGGGTGGTTGCCGTTGCGCAGTTTGGTCATGGTATCCGCATCGAAGCATTCTGGATGGTCAAGGAAAATTTTGGTGGCTGAAATCGCCAGCGGGCTGTCGACATAAACTTCCATGTGGGGAATCAGGTGCTGTTCATAGAGTTCATTGATCACATAGAGGAGTTCCTGGGTCCGTCCCAGGGCAAACGCCGGAATGATCACATTGCCGCCATCCTGGTGGGCATCGATAATCACCTGCCGCAATTCCTCATACGTGTTTTCCATTGATTTATGCAGTCGGTTGCCATAGGTTGATTCAATGAACAGGATATCGGCGGTGTCAATTTTGGTGGGATTGGCAATGATTGGTTGACCGGTGTTGCCCAGGTCGCCGGAGAAGACCAGCTTCGTCTGGCGGTCGTTTTCGTCGACCCACAGCTCGATGATTGCTGATCCGAGAATGTGGCCGGCATCGCGGAAACGGGCACGTGCCTGTGGTGAGAGAATAATTTCCTGATTATAGTCGATGGGCCGGAAATAGTGCATCGCTTCCCGGGCATCATTTTCAGTATAGAGCGGTGCGAGAAAACGGGTCCGGCCGGCCCGTTTTTTCTTGCGGTTGCGCCAGCCCGCTTCCATTTCCTGAATGTGGGCGCTGTCGGCCAGCATGATTTCGCACAGGTCGGCAGTGGCCGTGGTGCAGAGGATGGATCCTTGGAAGCCGTCCCGCACCAGCTTGGGAATCAGGCCGCTGTGGTCGATGTGGGCATGGGTGAGCAAAAGATGGCTGATGGTGGCCGGGTCGAAAGGGAAGTCAAGGTAGTTGCGCTCTTCCAGTTGTTTTGAACCTTGGTACATGCCGCAGTCGATCAACAGCCTGATGCTGTCAGCTTCAAGAAGGTGACAGGAGCCGGTTACCGTGCCGGCGCCGCCAATGCAGGTGATTTTCATAGTGCAAACTCCTTTGGTTGATATCTGTTAACCAGGCTGTGGAGGCTTCCCGGGGCAACAGCCGCCTGTCTTTCGACGGCAATAGTTGCAGTTACAGTATAAACGCCCTCCGGCAGTAAAGCAAACGGAAGTTCAGCCCGCTGGGTTTGTCATCTGCAGATGAAAAAAAAAGCCCCGGCTTATTACGGCCGGGGCGAAGTGTGTGGAAGCTGAAGCTGCTGGTTTATGAGAGGCGCTTGACTCTGACGGCATTGCGTCCTTTGGGCGTTTCTTCAATATCAAACGATACCGGCTCATTTTCCTGCAAGGTCCGGAATCCATCTCCATCAATACCGGAAAAATGGACGAAAACATCCTCGCCGCCGTCAGTTTCGATAAAACCATACCCCTTTTTCTGATTAAACCATTTCACTTTTCCCTCGGCCATGAATCCAGCCCTCCTTCACAAAATTGTGTACGCAAACGTACGCTTTAAAAATGCAGGGATAGAACAGACCTTTCCCCGTCAAAAAATCCTATAGTATAAATTTTTGCGAATCACAAGGGAAAAATCGCTAATGTTTGCATTATGGAGGGGAAATATGATAGTTCGCTGGGTAAGGTGGAAAAATGAGAACTTTTTTCTCTCGATGGTGATTTTCGGGCTTGGCCGGCGGCCATAATTCAGGCTTGCGCCCATCATTGCCGGTCATTCATGGCCTCTGCCAGATGACGGTCGGAGTGTCAGATTCCGGTCCAGAATCCTGAGTCGTCTATCATCCCTATATGTCGCTTTTTAAGCGCACAACGAGGGTTTTTTACTTTCCATTGTCAGGGAGTAGTGGTCTTATGCCGGAGCATCAGGGTCAGAAGCCGTATGTTTTTTCGATTATTTTCCTGTTCAGTATGTTGCTGCTCTTGTGGACCATCTATCCCTTTCTCTACACCATTATCTTTTCCTTAATGCTGGTGGGTGTCTCCTATCCGGGATATCTCTGGCTGATGAAGGTAACCTCCGGACGGATGCACATTTCTTCGCTGATGATCTGTCTGGGGATTTTCCTCGGCATCTTTCTGCCGCTGGTTTTTCTCATTACCACCCTGTCGGTGGAAGTGGCCGACTTCTATGCTTATCTGCGCCAGTCGCTGACCGTTGAGTCGATCAGCAGCCTGATGGATCATAACAGCGTCTGGGTGGAACGGCTGAAATCGGTGCTGGACCGGCTTGATATCTCGTATAATCTTTCTGATGTCGAGGAGCATGTGGTCCAGCTTGGGAAAACCCTTGGTCTGGTTATGTATGAACAGACGAGAAATCTGGCCGGGAAGGTGATGCATGTTACCCTGCATTTTGTGATTATGATTGTTATTATCTATTACCTGCTGATTGATGGGCTCAGGTTGAAAGAGTATGTTCTGACCCTGCTGCCACTGCCCAGAGACCAGGAGAATCTTCTGCTTTCCAAATTCAATGACATGGCTATTGCTATTGTTATCGGCAACGGGGTGGCGGCCATCCTTCAGGGAATCCTGGGGGGCTTTGGTCTGACCATGTTTGAGATGCGGTCACCGGTACTCTGGGGGACGGTGATGGGTATCTTTGCCTTCATCCCTTTTATCGGCATCTCGGTTGTCTTTATTCCCATCACCATCTATCTGCTGATTTCTGGCCAGGTAACCAAAGGGCTGTTGTTTTTTTCCTATTTTGCGGTGCTTTCCGGAGTGGTGGAGTATCTTTTTAAGCCGAAACTGGTGGGCAACCGGGTTAAAATGCATGTTCTGCTGGTTTTCGTTTCCATTTTTGGCGGCATTGCCACCTTCGGCATTCTCGGTATCCTGTTCGGCCCCCTGGTGGCCATTGCCTTCCTGACCCTGGCCGAGATGTATCTTGCCGCCATGGGCAAAGACGTGCAGTGATATGAGACAGAACGGTCGTCAATCCATGCTCTGTCCTAATTGTCGACGGCTGATCAGCAATGATGAGCCCAGCTGTCCTTATTGTGGTATTTCCCGGCCGGGATCACGTCTGCGGAGTGATCTGCTGGCCCGTTTTCTTCAACATCCAGAGGATATTATCCGGGCCATTATTTACCTCAATGGTGCTTTTTTTCTCTATACGCTGCTGCTCAATCCGACCCGTTTAGGTTTTTCGGCTAATCCTCTGGCTTTTTTATCGCCGTCTGATCACAGCCTGCTGATTGCCGGTGCCACCGGCACCATTCCCATTGCTCGGTATCACCGGTGGTGGACCCTGATTGCCGCCTCTTTCCTCCATGGCGGCATTTTGCACATCTTTTTCAATATGGCGGCCCTGAAGCAGCTGGGCCCCTTCGTGGTCCGGGAATATGGCCTGCACCGGTTTGTCATTATCTATCTGGTGAGTGGCGTTGTGGGCTTTTATGTTTCCTTTCTGGCCGGGGTATCGTTAACCATCGGTGCCTCCGCCAGCGTCTGTGGTCTTATCGGTGCCATTCTCTATTATGGCCGCAGTCGGGGCGGCAGTTATGGTCAGGCTATCTATCGGCAGGCGACCGGCTGGATTGTCGGTCTGGCAGTCTTTGGTATGCTGGTGCCGGGTATCAATAACTGGGGGCATGGGGGCGGTGTTCTTACCGGGATAGCCGCTGGTTTTCTGCTTGGCTACCGGGAGAAGAGGGCCTCTACCTTCAACCACCAGCTGCTGGCAATGGTGGCAGCCGGGATTACCCTGGTGGTGTTATGCTGGGCTGTTATCCAGTCTTTGATGATTCGTTTTTTTTGAAGGTTCTGTACGGAACCACTGGAGGGTGCATGTTGGAGGGTTTTCAACGAAAATATTTACGGGGCTTGGCCCATGGGTTGAAACCGCTGGTCTATGTTGGCCAGAAGGGATTGACCGATGGGGTGGTTGCCTCGGTGGATGAAGTTCTGGAACTCCATGAGCTGATCAAGGTGAAATTTGTTGATTTCAAGGAAAAATCCCAGAAAGAGGAGCTGGCCGCTGTTATTGTCAAACAGACCGGCAGCGAACTGGCCGGGATAATCGGCAATATTGCTATTTTTTACCGTCAGCAGCAGGATCCGGCAAAGCGGACCATCAATCTGCCGCAAAAATAGTGTGTCTGCCACAACCTCTGGATTGACTATTCTCTCAATCTTACGAAGATATTCAGTCAGGATGTCTGCCCAAAGCTGGACGGTCGTCGAAGCTGTTGCCAGTCCATACCCGTACCGGGTATCCTAGGGCGCCGGCAGGGTGGCGGCACTTTCTGTCAGCCAACTCACGATGTCATCAAGAATCAAACTCACGGCCCGGGAAAACCCCTCGACAGCTCCCCTTGAATCATAACGTTCTACTGCCACTTCTTTCGCAAAGCGTTGCTGGGCGATGATGGCTTTGCGGCGGCTGTCAAACAGCTTTCCCCGGATGGCAATTTTTACCATGCCGGGATTGCTGCCGGCATCATGATAAAACTCATCGAGTTCGAGGGCCAGCTGGAGATCGGTGCTGATTGCCGATGGTCGGCGGCAGACCCCGGCAAAAGGACCGTTCTTTTCAAGCCTGGCCGTCAGCAGCCTGGTGAGGGAGTTGGGAGGGGTGTCAGCCCAGGAGGCATATTGGTAAAAACTTCTGGTTGCCGGTGTCTTACTGTAGATTATTTTACGGCTGCTGATCAGGGCCGGGGCCGCTGTTTCCCTGATCAGCAGGGTAAATGGCTGCTTGCGGAAGATAGGTGTAGCCGGCTGCAAGTCCTGAAGGATATAAGTGGTGGTTGGCGCAGAGCCTTTAGTCGGTTTCAAGCTGCAGCTGCCGCAGGCCAGAGCCATGAGCGCGGCGGCCAGAAGTAGCGCATATTTCATTTCCTACCTCCCTCTCCAGGACCCAAGGATGAGCGGTCTGGTCCCCAGATAATTTCCCTGGGCTGCTTGTACTGCTCCAGGGTATCAGTGATCTGCTGAGCCGTTTTAACCAGTTCTCCGGTTAAATATTCCATCTCCAGGGCGATGGTGGTGGCCGAACCTGAAACCATATCATTCAGCTGCCTGCTGTTGTTTTCAAGGCTGGCGGCCAGTTGGTGGAACTGTGTCAGGACCGGGCCAGCGGCGGTGATGGTCTCCTGTGCCATGCCGATGGTCGCGGTAATTGATTCTTCCATCCTGGCGGTCCTCTGATCGAGATGAGCAACCATTGTACGTGAGGTGCCGGCCAGCCTGGTTGCCTCATCAATCAGGGCGGTTAACCGTGCCTGGCCGTCGGCAAGTTGTTTTGATGCACCGGCAAGATCCTGCAGCAGCGAGTGGAACAGCTGCTGGTTCTCGGGTGACAACAAGGTATTGGCATTGCTGATCATCCGGTCAACATTAGCCAGCAGGGTCGGCAGGGCATCGGTAATCATTGCCGTCAGCTCAGTTTGTCCTTCAGGAATAACCGGGAATTTCTCATCTTTCGGAATTTCCTGCAATAGGGGGCTTTCCTGATGGCTGTTGATCAGGTCGATGTTGGCCAAGCCGGTAAGCAGGTTTCGCTTCACCACCGCTTCCGTATCGGTTTTTACCGGTGCGCTTGCGTTCAGTTTAATCACCACTTTTACCTGCTCGATATTGTCCGAAGAGATGTTTAACTGGTCGACACTGCCGACGCGGATACCTTTCATGGTGACCGCGCTGTCAACCTGCAGACCAGCCAGGGAGTATTGCTCAAAGTAGATGGTAAATTTTTTGCTGTCCTGCTGTCCGGATTTTTCGGCAAACCAAAGCATGGCGATCACCATGATGATGGAGAGTATGACAACCATACTGCCGACCAGAAAATAGTTTGCTTTTGTTTCCATGGATGTGCTCCTGCTGGTTACGATATCCCGGCTCGGGAGGCAAAGTAGGCTTTGATCCAGGGATCATCATGCTTTTTGATGTCAGTCAGGGTGCCGTCTGCCAGGATGGTGCCCCGGCCGAGGACGATAATGCGGTCGGCAATGCTCCTTAGGGTATCAAGGTCGTGGGTGACCATGATAATGGTCAGCCCCAGATTATCACTCAATGTCCTCACCAGCTGGTCAAACGCCCGGGCGTTGATGGGGTCAAGGCCGGAGGTGGGTTCGTCAAGGAAAAGCAACTCCGGTTCCAGGGCCAGGGCCCGGGCCAGTGCCACCCGCTTGCGCATGCCGCCTGACAAATCGCTGGGCATCTGGTGGCTGACTGTGGATGACAGGCCGGCCATGGACAGGCGGAGATCAACCATCGGCATGATTAGTTCCCTGCTGAGTCCGCTCTGTTCCAGCAGGGGAACGGCCACATTATCGCCAACCGTCAGGGCAGAAAAGAGGGCGCCATTCTGGAACAGGACGCCATAGCGGTTACGGATAGCGGCCAGGGTTTCCTGGTCGCAGTGCCAGATGTCTGCGCCGAAAAGAGCAATTGAACCCGCAGCCGGCCGCAGCAGGCCGAGCATCTCTTTAAGCAGGACCGATTTCCCGGTGCCGCTTTCACCGATCAGGGCAACAATGGCTCCCGGTGTGATGGTGAAGGTAAGCTGCTGGTGGACAACCTGAGAACCGAAGCTGGTATGCAAATCTTTAACGCTGACAATCGGTTCGACGGCCCCGCTCTTTGTTTCCATGGACTAAATTCCCAGTTCAACGCAGATGATCGCAAAGACCGCATCCAGGAGAATAACGGAGACAATGCTTTGGACCACGGTCGAAGTTGTGTGCAGGCCGATGCTGAGGGTATTATTCTCCACGTTAAGGCCCATGCGGCAGCCGATCATCGCAATAAATATGGCAAATATGGGTGCTTTGCTGATTCCCACCATGAAGGTTTTCAAAGAAATAACCTCCTGCAGGCGGGTAATGAAGGTGGTGCTGGTAATCTCCAGGTGTAGTCCGGCAATCATCATGCCGCCAATGATGCCCGCGAGATCACCAATGAGAACCAGCAGAGGCATGGCAATTGCCAGGGCCAGCACCCGCGGCAGGACGAGCACCTGCATCGGTGACAGTCCCATGGTAACCAAGGCATCAATCTCTTCGTTAAGCTTCATGGTGCCGATCTGGGCGGTGTAGGAAGATCCGGTTCGGCCGGCAACAACGATGGCGACAATCATCGGCGAGAGTTCCCGGCACATGGCAATGCCCACTCCATCGACAATGAAAATATTGGCGCCATATTGTTTGATCTGGATGGCGGAAAGATAGGCGATGACGATGCCGATGAGCAGGGTTACCAGGGTGATAATGGGAATTGCCTCCAGGCAGGCCTGCTGCAGTTGGACAACCAGTTCCTTGGTGCGGATGTTGGCAGGCCGACGGAGGATCTGCCAGAATTCGATGGTGGTCTGGCCGAGAAAGCTGATCAGCCGGAACAGGTTTTCGAACCAGCTGATGGCTGATTTGCCGATCAGTTCCACCGGAGCGAGCGCTGCCGGTGCTGTCACCGGTGCGGTACTGGGGAGATGTTCCCTGACCAGTGTGGCAATATGGAGGTGGGCTTGCTGGAAACCGGTCAGTTTGATGTGGTCCCGCTCCGCGCCTGCCTTGATCAGGGACTGGAACATGACCAGGGCACCGGCCGTATCGAGAGCTGAGAGCCCGCTGCCGTCCACCATGACCGGTTGGGGGGTGGCAAAAACCGAGGTATTGTGCTTAATCTGCCGGTGGATGGCATTGAGGTTTGCCAGCTGCCAGGCTCCTGAAATAACGAGCATGACGGTGCCGGCCTTCTGCTCAATATGCCACCAGGGCGGAGCATGATCGGTTGCTTCCATGGAGAATATTCCTGCGTGATGATCAACTGGTCAGAGGGAATCGTTGCTGTTCTAGGGCTACCATGTTTATGGCCCCATGGCAAGGAGGAGAGCTGCAAAGACCACCATGGTACAGTGAAACTTGATTATTTGCCGCAGCTGGATTAGAATCTAACTGGAAATGGATCAATTCGCAACTTATTTCATGGAGGTGACATGGGACATCGCATTGCCGTGATGCTAACCATCCTTGGGGTGTGTTTTTTACCTGCCTGCACTACGCCGCCGCCGGTTGGTACCACCCCCTGTCCAGAAGTCCGGCTGCCAGCACCGCCGGAAGAGGGTGCACGCCACTACCTGGGGCTACCGGCCGGCATGGAGGAATTTACCTTTGCCGACATCAGCGCAAAGGTGCTGGTGGTTGAAATGTTGCAGGTCCAGTGTCCCCATTGCCAGGGGGAAGCTCCCTCGGTCAATGAATTCTACCAGCTGGTAAAAAAACGCGGTTTGGCTGACCGCATCAAGGTTATGGGTATTGCCACTGGCAACACCCCTTTTGAAGTGGATCTGTACCGCCGGCGCTACCAGGTGCCATTTCCTCTGATTGCCGATCCTGGAGGCAGACAACTGTCTGTCGCGGCAACCCCGACTTTTTTTGTCATTGAACCCCATGCCGACGGTGGACAGGTGCTCTATGAAAAAAAAGGTGGCCTGCCCGGAGGGGAGAAGTTTCTCAACTTGATCATTGAACGTGCACGGTTGGAGTAGGGAGAGGGATGTATGTGTGGAGGAAGATGCCGATGGAAGATGATTGTTTTGCTGATCTGCTGCCTTATGGGCGGTGCTGTGTCAGCCTCGGGTGCGGGACCGGTTCAGGCTGTCTTTCCTGTACCCCACTTGAGTCCGCAGGACAGCAATCTGCGGATACAGGTGGGTGACCGGGCGCCTGATTTCACCCTGCCGGCGATTACTGGCGACCTGATTACCCTTTCGGCGTATCAGGGGAAAAAGAATGTCGTGCTCTCTTTTGTCCCTGCCGCATTCACACCTGTCTGTTCAGCCCAGTGGCCCATGTATAATATGGCTGAAGACCTCTTTTCCCGCTATGATGCTGTCGTCCTGGGGATTGCTACCGACAATATTCCTTCGCTCTACGCCTGGACCCGGGGGATGGGGACACTCTGGTTTCCCGTGTTGTCTGATTTTTGGCCCCATGGCATGGTGGCGAAGGACTATGGCGTACTGCGGACAAACGGTACAGCTGAACGGGCTCTTTTCATTATTGATAAAACCGGGGTCATTCGTTATGTCGATGTTCACGATATCAATGAGCGGCCACCTTTGGACGTCTTGGCAGCTGCTCTGGCGGCAGTGGCAGACCGGCAGAGTGATACAACAGTGAGGTGAATATATGATGATGACCAAATCTCTTGCTCCGGAACAACTGTTTACCGTCTGTGATCTGGATTCACTTCCTTTTGAGACCACAGCAGATCTTGAGGAATTGACCCAGATTGTTGGTCAGGACCGGGCCCTGGAAGCCTTGCAGTTTGGTATCGGCATGCATCATGCCGGCTACAACCTCTATGTTCTGGGACCCGCCGGGATGGGCAAGCATACGGTCGTCCGTCAGTTTCTTGACCGTCAGGCTCAGGAGGATCACCGTCCTTCAGATTGGTGTTATGTCAATAATTTTGCTGACGCCCATAAGCCCAGAGCTCTTCGCCTGCCGCCGGGTATAGGGGCCAAGTTTCGCCAGGATATGGAGCACCTGCTGGATGAACTGAAGTCGGCTATTCCTTCGATCTTTGAAAGTGATGATTATCGTTCCCAACTTCAGGAGATTGAAGATGAGCTCAACAGCTTGCAAGAAGCAGAGTTCAAAGCCCTCCAGCAGGAAGCTGAAAAAAGTCAGATAAATCTCTTGCGGACTCCCCGGGGCTTTGCCTTTGCCCCCATGCGCAATGGCGAAGTCATCAATCCTGAGGAGTTCAATAAACTTCCCCAGGATGACCAGGACAGGATAGAACAAAAGGTTGGCGAACTGCAGGAAAAACTGCAGAAAATTCTGACGCAGATTCCCCAGTGGCGCAAGCAGAGCCGCAGTAAGATCAAGGCACTCAATAGCAAAGTGACCATGTTTGCGGTCGGGATGCTGCTGGATGAAGTGCGGCGGACGTATGCTGACTTGCCGGAAGTGATGGCCTATCTGCAGGCCCTCCAGCAGGATATTATTGAGAATGTTGATGATTTCCGCCCCCAGGAAAAGAGTCCCATGCAAGTTTTTGGCCTGCCCGATTCTTCCCAACCCTCCTTTCGCCGCTATCAGGTGAACCTGCTGGTTGATCACGGCTCGGCGGCCGGTTCCCCGGTTGTTTATGAAGATAATCCCACCTATCAGAACCTGGTGGGCCAGGTGGAGCATCTGGCCCAGATGGGAGCCCTGGTTACTGATTTTTCCCTGATCAAGTCAGGAGCCCTGCATCGGGCGAATGGCGGCTACCTGGTCCTTGATGTCAGAAAACTGCTCATCAATCCCTATGCCTGGGAGGGCTTGAAACGGGCATTGTACGCCCGCAAAGTGACCATTGAATCCCTCGGGCAGATGCTGAGTCTGGTGAGTACAGTCTCTCTGGAGCCCGAACCCATTCCCCTTGATGTGAAAGTCGTCTTGCTTGGCGACCGGATGCTCTATTACCTGTTGTATCATTATGATCCTGATTTTCGCGAATTGTTCAAGGTGGCGGCTGATTTTGAGGATGAGGTGGACCGGCAGGACGCCAACAATCAGCTCTATGCCCGTCTGATTGCCACCATGGTCAAGCGGGAACAGTTGCTGCCCTTTGACCGATCAGCTGTCGGCCGGGTTATCGAGCACAGTGCAAGGATTGCCGGTGATGCCGAAAAACTGTCAACTCATCTCCATAGCATGGCTGACCTGCTTCGTGAAGCCGATCACTGGGCACGTATCGGTGGCCGTGAGGCGGCCACCAATGCGGATGTGCAGCAGGCTATCAATGCCCAAATCCGTCGGGCAGATCGGGTACGAACCAAAGTCTATGAGGGGATCAAACGAGGGACCATTCTCATTGATGTAACGGGGGAGAAACCAGCCCAGGTTAACGGCCTGTCGGTGATTCAGCTGGGCAACTTCATGTTTGGTCAGCCCTCCCGCATTACTGCTACCGCCAGGATAGGCGAGGGCAAAGTCATTGATATCGAGCGTGAAGTGGAGCTGGGTGGGGCTATCCATTCGAAAGGGGTGCTGATCCTTTCTTCCTTTCTGGCCCATCGTTATGCCCTGGAAAAACCACTTTCTTTGTCTGCCAGTCTGGTTTTTGAACAATCCTATGGTCAGGTTGACGGTGACAGCGCTTCGGTGGCGGAACTGTGTGCTTTGATATCTGCCCTCACCGGAGTGCCCATCAAACAATCGCTGGCGGTGACCGGTTCCGTGAATCAGCATGGCATGGTGCAGGCCATAGGTGGTGTCAATGAAAAAATTGAAGGTTTCTTTGATGTTTGCAAAGCCCATGGATTGACCGGCAGCCAGGGAGTTCTGGTTCCGGCCGCCAATGTTAAACACCTGATGCTGCGACAGGATGTTGTTGATGCCGTTCGTCAAGGACTATTTCATATCTATCCCTTGACAACCATTGACGAAGCCATTGAACTGCTGACCGGGATGACTGCCGGAGTTCGGGATGATGAAGGAGGATTTCCGCCGGCAAGCATTAATGGGAAGATGATAGCTCGTTTGGATGAGTTTTCCCGGCTGCGTCAGGAATTTGCGGAAACTGGCAAGGAAAAGAACCGTGAACATGAAGAATGAAACGCCGGAGGACCAGCCGGTAAAAAGAATTCTGGTAATGTTGGACCCTTCGGCGCCCGGGCGGCGAGCTCTCAGAGCGGCAGCCGGTATTGCTGCTGATCTGCAGGCTGAGCTTCTTGGCTTGTTGGTGGAGGATATGAATCTGTTCCGTCTTGCCAGCCTGCCTTTTACCCGCGAGATAAATCTGTTCACCGGCTCTAAGGAGGATTTCCCCCCATCCAGTTTGGCTCAGGGGCTTCAGGCTCAAGCCGAAAGGTTGCGCCGCAACCTGGCAGCGGCGGCTCAACAGCGGCAGGTTTCCTGGTCCTTTCGGGTGACGAGGGGTGAAATTGTTGCTGAAGTGATGACCGTCATGCCCCAGGTTGATATTCTGATTATCGGCCGACCGCGGCAGTCTTTGCCCAGCCGTTTACGCCTCACCTCCCATGACTTGGGGAGGCGGTCTGGTTCACAACAGGAGCGGCCGAAAGCTGCCGGACACTATCCGGTCATGGCCTATTTTAATGGTTCACCTTCTTCATTGAGGGGAATGGATACTGCCGGTTTGCTGGCCCGTGATAACGGCGGATCGCTGCGCATCATCCTGCCCCTGGGAAACCAGCCGCTGTTGAAAGAGCTGGAGCAGCAGGTTTTGCAATGGATGCGGCAGCGCCATCTGAAAGCCCGCCTGATTTATCTTGCCGAAGTGACCATCGAAAAGGTTGTCCACCTGGTCAATCGTGAACATGGCAGTGCACTTGTCCTCGGGCGGGATACATTTGATCTTGATCAGGGGAGTTTCAGTGAGTTGCTGGACCTGCTGCCCTGTCCGGTGGTGTTGGTGAACTAGGGATCAGGCTTTTTCCGCCAGCAGTCTCATGACCAGCTGCATATCCTCCCAGACATCCCGCTTCTTGTTCGGGTTGCGGAGCAGAAAGGCGGGATGATAGGTGGGAATGACCAGGGTCTGGTCGCTGAACTGGTGGGGATGGCCGCGCAGCTTGCCAATCGGCACGCTGGTCTGGAGCAGGGTCTGGGCAGCAAAGGTGCCGAGGGCGCAGATGATGCGCGGTTGAATAGCGGCAATCTGTCGTTCCAAGAACGGGTAGCACTGTAAGATTTCTTGGTTTTCAGGGTTGCGGTTGTTGGGTGGCCGGCATTTGAGAATGTTGGCGATATACACCTGATCCCGGGTCAGGTTGATGGCCTCGATAATCCTGGTCAGCAACTGCCCGGCCCGGCCGACAAAAGGAATTCCTTCCCGGTCCTCATCCCTTCCCGGTGCTTCGCCGACAAACATCAGGCTGGCTTCAGGGCTGCCGGCGCCAAAGACAATCGTGGTGCGGGTGGCGGCCAAGGGGCAGCGTTGGCAGTCGCCCAACTCTTTTTCAATGTGAGCCATCAACGCTTCTTTGTCCACCACTTTCCTGAGTATCCCCGGATTTTTCAACTTCTGCTGCAGTTTGAGATGGGCTTCCAATTGCTCAAGGTCACTGGTATTGCCTGTTTTCATGTTCACGATGCCATCCCATCCTTTTTCAGGGCCAGCACATGATCCAGAATGATCTCGGCAACCTTTTCTTTCGACATCAGAGGAAAGCTGCTGATGGTTCCTTCCCGGTCAATGATTTTAACAATATTGGTATCGTAGCAGAAGCCGGCCCCGGGGGCAGTGATGTCATTGGCGACAATCATGTCGAGGTTTTTGCGGCGGATCTTTTCCTTGGCATTGTCAACCAGATCATCGGTTTCTGCAGCAAACCCCACCAGGAAGCGGTTTCCTTTATTGCGGCCAAGGCCGGCAAGGATGTCAGGGTTGGCTTCCAGTTCAAGGCAGTGGGGGCCGGCCCGCTTGATTTTTTGGGTTTGCTCTTCCGCCGGGCGGAAATCAGCCACCGCAGCTGCCATGATAATGGTGGTTACCCCATCGAGATGTTCATTGATCCGCTGTTCCATTTCCCGGGCGGTGGTGCAGTGGATGGTTGGCAGGCGGCAGGGAACTGGTAGCCTGCTGGGGCCGGAAATCAGGATTACTTCAGCCCCCCGGCGGCGGGCTACGGTGGCCAGGTTATATCCCATTTTTCCGGATGAACGGTTGGTGAGACAGCGGGCCGGGTCAATGGCTTCCTCGGTGGGACCGGCGGTAATAAGTATTTTTTCGCCGGCCAGATCATCAGGGTAGAGCAAGGTTCTGATCTCTTCCATGATTTCATCCACGTCAGCCAGCTTGCCCCGACCGGTGGTGCCGCAGGCCAATTCGCCTTCCGCCGGATCCATGAAAAAATATCCCATTGATTTAAGCCGGTCGATGTTGGCTTGGACCACCGGACTGGCCCACATGTTGGTGTTCATTGCCGGAGCAAAGAGGACCGGCACTCGGGTGGCCATGACCATGGTGGAGAGAAAGTCATCGGCAATGCCGGTGGCAATTTTGCCGATGATGTTAGCGGTGGCCGGCGCGATGACTAGCAGATCGGCTCGCTCGGCGAGGGAGACATGGCCGATTTCCGACGCGGCGAAGAGAGTGAAAATTTCGGTGGTGACCGGATTTCCGGATAGGGTTTGAAAGGTGAGCTGGCCGACAAATTCCTGGGCGCTTTTGGTCATAATGACATGGACATTAGCCCCTTCCTTGGTCAGTTCCCGCAGCAGCAGCACCGATTTATAGGCGGCAATCCCACCCGTTACTCCCAGCAGAACTTCTTTCCCATTCAGCATAGGTGTTCCTTGTATCGTTACGGTTGAATATCAAATGCTGTTCTATCGTTGGTGCATTTACATGGCCAGAGTTTGGCCGGTCTGTCAAGTTTTTTATCTTTACGGGTGCTATTCCTTGAAATAATGACGGGGGTCGAGGGCATCCCGAATTCCCTCGCCAAGGAGGTTGTATCCCAGAACGGTTATCAGGATGGCCAAGCCGGGAAAGAGGGAGAGCCACCAGGCGTATTCCAGGTTATCCTTGCCGGCGGTGAGCATGTTGCCCCAACTGGGGGTAGGTGGTTGAACCCCGATGCCGAGAAAACTGAGAGCCGACTCGGTGAGAATGGCGCCGGCCACTCCCAGGGTGGCGGAAACCAGCACCGGGGCCATGGCATTAGGCAGAATGTGCTGCATGATGATCCGGAGGTTGCTGGCTCCCTGGCTGCGGGCGGCAAGGATAAATTCCCGTTCCCTGATGGAAAGTATCTCAGCCCGAATTAGGCGGGCCACTCCCATCCAGCCGGTGATGCCGATGACTGCCATAATGTTCCAGATGCTGGGCTCCAGCATGGCAATGACCGTGAGGATGAGAAAAAAGGAGGGGAAACAGAGCATAAGATCCACCAGGCGCATAATCATTGTGTCGACGATACCGCCGAAGTAGCCGGCCATGGTTCCCAGAAAGGTGCCGATCAGGGTGGCGATGCCAACTGCCACGAACCCGACTTTGAGGGAGATGCGGGCGCCCCAGATCATGCGACTTAAAATGTCTCGTCCCAGCTCATCGGTGCCCAGCAGGTGGTCAGCGCCGGGCGGCAGGAGAATGCTCTGCAGATTGATGGCGCCGGGATCATAGGGGGCAAGCAGTGGGGCTAGAAAAGAAACGGCAAAGAGAACCAGCACGACTGCCATGCCGGCAATCGCCAGTCTGTTGTGCAGCAATCGCTGGCTGAAGGTTGAGGTGTGGTGTGAGACCGTACTATTCATGGTGGCCCACCCGGATGCGTGGATCAACGAGGGCATAAGAGATGTCAGCCAGCAGATTGCCGACCAGGGTCAGGACGGCACCGATGACCAGCGTCCCCATAATCAACGGGTAGTCACGGGCCATGACGGCGCCGTAGAACATCTGTCCCATGCCGGGAATGGCGAAGATGGTTTCAAAGATGACGCTGCCGCCGATCAGGCCGGGAAGGGAAAATCCAAGAATAGTGATGATTGGCATCAGGGCGTTGCGCAGGGCATGTTTGCCGATGACGACCGATTCTTTCAAACCTTTGGCCCGGGCGGTGGTGATATAATCCTGGCGGATGACCTCAAGCATATTGCTGCGCATGTAGCGCGACAAGCCGGCCAGACCGCCAAAGGCGGAAACCAGTACCGGCAGCAGCAGATGACGGGCGCGGTCAATAAAGACAATCCAGAAACCAGCATCAGCAGCATGGGGCGACTGGAGGCCGGAAATGGGCAGCCAGCCAAGATGCACACCAAAAAGAATCATCAGGAGCAGGGCCAGCCAGAAGGTTGGGGTGGCAAAGCCCAGAAAAACAAAGATTGTCAGCAAGCGGTCCCAGAGGGAATGCTGCCGGACGGCGGAAAAAATGCCGATGGGCAGGGCTGCAATAATAATCAGCAGCAGGGAGAGGGCGTTGATGGTCAAAGTAATGGGAATGCGCTCGCGGATCTTATCCCATACCGGCCGGTTGTCCTGGGCAAAGGAGGTGCCCAGGTCGAGTCTGACCACCCGTTTCAGCCAGTTGACATAGCGGATAGGCAGGGGCTTATCAAGGCCGTAATGGATGCGCAGCCGTTCTCTGACTTCCGCAGTCGCTTTGGGATTGAGGTTGGTGAGTAGATCAATGGGCTCACCGGGGGCCAGATTCATCACCAGAAAGGAGATCATGGTGATGCCTACCAGCATCGGGACCATCAAGGCTATTCGTTTGCCAATAAAGACGATCATCTTTGCAACCGGCGCCTACTGGGTGTATTTCTGCAGTGCTTGCGGGACATGCCACTTGATGAAGTTGTGGGAGATGCCTGCCGGTGCCGGTTCAACACCATGGAACCGGGAAGCGATAATCGGCAGCGACTCAGGGACGTACAGAAAAGTATAGGGTTGTTCCTCGGCCAGAATTTCCTGGAAACGGGCATAATATTGCTGCCGCTCCTGCTGGTCAAAGGTGTGCCGGCCTTTTTCCAGCAACAGATCCACTTCGGGGTTTGTGAAGCTGATGAAATTCAGTTCTTTGGCATCAGTTTTTGATGAGTGCCAGATATCATAGATGTCCGGATCCTGACCGGTGGTCCAGCCAAGAATAACGGCCTCAAACTTTTTTTTGTCGATAAACTCATTGATGAAGGCGGACCATTCAATGATCCGAATTTTCATCTCAATGCCAATCTCCTGCAGGCGGCGTTGGATGATGACCGCCGCCTGGGCCCGCAAAGCGTTACCCTGGTTGGTCATCAGCGTAAAGGAGAAAGGACGGCCGTCTTTATCAAGCAGGCCGTCGTTATCCCGGTCCGTCCAACCGGCGTCTTGCAGCAGTTTTTTTGCTTTCTCAGGGTCGTAGAGATAGGTTTTTTCTGGGACATGGTAAAACCAGGTATCAGGTTTGTAGGGGCCGGTAGCTACCTGGCCGTAGCCCAGCAGGACACCATCGATAATTTCCTGTTTATTGATGGCGTAGCTCAATGCCTGCCGGACCCGTTTGTCCTGAAACAGGGGATTGAGCAAGTTGTAACCCAGATAGGTGTAGGAAAAGGAGAGGTAACGGTATTTGTTGAACTGCTCGGCAAACTTTTTGCCGTCGGTCTGCCGGTCATACTGGATGGGGGTGAGTCCCATCCAGTCAAGATTGCCCGCTTTAAGCTCGAGGAACATGGTGGCTGTGTCGGGGATAATCCGGTAGCGGTAACGGTCGATGTAGGGGCGGCCTTCGAAATAATCATGATTGGCCACCAGTTCAATTTTCTCACCGCCCAGCCATTGGGAAAAACAAAACGGGCCGGTGCCGACGGGTTGGCGGGACAGGGGGCTTTTGGTGATGTCCTGACCTTCAAGAAGGTGCTTGGGCAGGATGGCCAGCCCCCAGCTGGACAGTGCCGGGGCAAAGGGAACTGCATAGGTGACTTGAAAGGTGTACGGGTCAAGAACCCGGGCTTCTTTTACCTGCTCAAAGTCGCCGGCATAGGCAGTGGGTGTTTTTGGATCGATGATGGTCCGGTAGGTGAACAGCACATCATCAGCGGTAAAGGGGCTGCCGTCATGCCAGTGCACATCCCGACGCAGATGAAAGGTGATTGTCAAACCATCAGCGGAAATTTCCCATGATTCGGCCAGTTCTCCTTCCAGTTTCAGATTCTTATCGTAGCGAACCAAGCCGTTATATATATAGCCGGCAATCTGGTGGGATGGGCTGTCTGAAGCCAGTAGTGGGATGAGATTGCTGGCGTCGCCAATGGAGCCGACCACAATGGTGTCGCCATAGACCGGCTCTGCTATCTTTCCGGCTGGCGTTTCAGCTGAAGAATGCGCGGTTTTTGCCTTGGTTTCAGCTTCAGGGGTCTGACCGCAGGCGGCAATCAGGACGAACAACACAATGCCCGTCAGGGCAGATAAAACTTTCTTTTTCATAGAGTCTCCCACGATAAACAATTGGCTAAGTAGTAGCGTAATCCGCAGAGCAAAACAAGTGGTTTTTACATCAGAAATCATTGCTGCCAACGGGATGAGCGCTGTTTTTGGAGCAGGGGTGATTGTTTGGCAGCCGGCGAGCCCACAGTAGCCGGGGAGAGGTAGCTGCCGGTATGGATGGTGCGCCGGAGCAGGTTACAGCCACTTTTTCCGGTAGAAGAAGTAGACCATCAGTCCCATGGCCAGTGCCATCAGGAGCAGGATCAGGGGATAGCCATACGACCATTCCAGTTCGGGCATGTGTTTGAAGTTCATGCCGTAGATGCCGGCAACAAAGGTTACCGGAATGAAGATAGTGGCAATGATGGTCAGTACCTGCATGATGGTATTCATGCGGTTACTGAGACTGGAGAGATAGATTTCCATGATGCCGGTGGCCATTTCCCGGTACATTTCCATCAAATCAATCAGCATATTGAGGTTGTCAGACAAGTCACGAAAAAAGGGTAAAACTGCTTTCGAAAACCAGGGAACATCTCCTCGCTGAATTTCAATGACAATCTCTTTAAGAGGCCAGACAGCCTTTCTGGCAAGCATGATATCCTGCTTGAGACCATGGATGATTGGCACCATCTCAGGCTGGGGATCGGCAACAGCTTGAATCTGGAGGTTTTCGAGGGCAGTATCAAGATGGGTCAGACTGAGGAAGTAATGGTCAACAATCAGGTCGATAATGGCGTAGGCGAGGTAGTCCGTGCCCAGTTCTCGAATCCAGCCGCGTTTTTTCCTGATCCGTTCCAGCAGCAGATCAAAGGAGGTCATTTTCTGATTGCTGATGGTGACCAGGAAATGGCTGCCCAGAATCAGGCCGAACTGGCCGATGGTGAGCCGCTTGGAGTGTTCATCCAGCTGGATGACCTTGATGACCATGAATGTGTGGTTAGCAAAGTTTTCTATTTTGGGACGCTGATGGGTGCTGCCCAGATCTTCAAGAACCAAGGCATGAATGCCGAAATGCTTGCCAATTTCCTCCAGTATCCCGGAGTCAGGCAAGCCGGCAACATGCAGCCAGTTGACGGCTGCCGGATCAATGGCCTCGAGACATGCGGCAAGCGGCTGCTCATAGCGTTCCTCAAGGGAGGTTGCCGTATAGGTGAGTAATGATATCCCAGGTGGCTCTGCAACCGTTGTGGTAACGGCAACGGTTCCCGGTGGTTGACCGATCTTGCTGACAGCTTGACGAAGGTGGTTTTTCATAATTTCCCAAGTATGGCACTAACGGGTTGCTGCGTCAATCATTCAAGTGCAATGAACTGCTGAAGAAGACGGGTGCTGGTGAACATGATATCGTAGCATGGCAACGGACGGTATTTCCTCTAATGCCGGTAAAAAAAATCGGCAAGTGCACTATTGTGCAGATTGCCGATTTTCATACTGGTCGGGGCGAGAGGATTTGAACCTCCGACCACCTGAACCCCATTCAGGTACGCTACCAGGCTGCGCTACGCCCCGTTGTGTCATTTTGCTGCAAGCTATCGTGATTGAAGCAATTCCTTTAACTGTTCCAAACCCTCCTTTACCCCGGCCAGAAGATCAGGGCATGGCGGCGGTATTTTTTTGTGTTGTTTGAGCTGATTCAGTTTTTTTCTGGCGCCGGCAACCGTGAAGCCTTCATCATAGAGAAGGCGCTTAATTTCCAATAGCAATTCCAAATCTTTACGCTGGTAGAGACGCTGCTTGGAGTTGCTTTTTTCCGGCGAAACCAGCTCAAACTCAGATTCCCAATAACGTAAAACATAAGGTTTTACGTTAACAATATCGCTCACTTCCCCGATGCGGAAAAAAAGTTTATTGGGTATTCGGCCAGCGTCCATGACAGCTTGTCATCAGCTGTTGTTTATAAGTTTTCGCAGTACGTTGCTGGGTTTGAAACTCAGAACCCGGCGGGCTGAGATGGTAATCTCTTCGCCGGTTTGCGGATTGCGTCCCCGACGAGCATTCTTGTCCCGGATGGTAAAGCTGCCAAAGCCAGAGATCTTGACGTTTTCACCATATTCCAGCTTGTCTTTCATGATTTCAAAAATCATGTCGACAATGCGGGCTGATTCTCGCTTTGACAACCCTACTTTTTCGTAGATCGTTTCAACGATATCCGCCTTGGTCATCGTTAGTCCCCTTTTTTCCCTGTCACACTACATAAAAAATCAGCGTATCTGACCGCTGAAGTCCTGTTTGAGCCTTCTACCTATTTTATCGATAATGGCATTTAGCTTATTATCTGTCAAGGTTTTATTCATATCCTGAAAGGTAATTCTGAAGGCAATGCTTTTTTTGCCGACCGGAATATTGTCACCTTCATAGAGGTCAAAAACGGCGACCTTGACAATCAACCGGTTGATCGCCGATATGGTTTCCATCATTTCCGTTGCAGAAATGCTGCGATCGACCAGCACCGCCAGATCCCGTTCAGCGGCCGGATAACGGGGAATGGGCTGGAATGTCGGGCAAAAATCTGTGGCTGCGATCAGGGGACTGAGCAGCAATTCAAAGACAAAAATTTCCTGATTGCCGGCAAAATGTACCGCCACATCAGGGTGCAGCTGGCCAAAACTGCCGATAAGCTGATCTTCCAGCATGATGGCTGCCGACCGTCCAGGGTGATGGTATGGTTCCGATCCCTTAGCTGAAAAAGAAAAGTGCCGGCCGCATGTTGAGGAAATTTCTTCAATCATTCCCTTCAGATCAAAGAAATCAATATTCTCAGCTGTAGTGTTAAAATGCTGCGGGTAGCGCTTGCCGCTGGCCACTCCGGCCAGACAGAGATCCTCCCGGGGGAGCTTTTCCCCGGCCCGGGCAATATAGGTTTTCCCCAGTTCAAACAGGCGTATATCCCTGGTTTGTACCCGGTAATTGTCAGCCAGATTCGTTAAAAGGGCCGGCAGGAGGGTTGTTCGCATAGCTGACATTTCTTCCGTCAGCGGATTGCGCAGGTAGACCAGCTGCCGACGGTAATCATCGGCGGGGATGGCAAGCCGCTCGAGTGCTTTCGGATTCATGAAGCTATAGTTGATTGCTTCATCGTAGCCGAACGAACGGGCCAGGGATTTAAGGGTGACCGGCAGACGGTCATCATTAAATCCGCTCCCTCCCTGTTCCCGGATGACGGGCAACGTTGTGGGGATTTTATGGTAGCCATAGACCCTGGCAACTTCCTCAATCAGGTCCGCTTCCCGGTCGATATCGAAACGGTATGAGGGAGGGAGGACCGTCTGGCTGGTGTCCGTGGCCTCGACAATCGTAAAGTTGAGCCCGGAAAGAATAGTTCTGACTGTTTCAGCTGTCAGCTCAGTACCCAGCAGCCGGTTGGTATAATCGGTGCGGATGGTGATTGCCGTCGGCTGGTGCGGCAGAGGATGAATATCCAGCCGCTCGGCAACAATCTCCGCCTTGGCCAGCTGAGCCAGCAGTTCAATAGCCCGATCGGCGGCCCGTTCAGTTCCCAGGGGATCAACACCCCGTTCAAAACGGTAGGATGACTCGGTAGAAAGTCCCAGGAGCCGTGATGACCGACGGATTGAGGCCGGCTGAAAATATGCGCTTTCGATTAATATATTTCTGGTTCGGTCGGTGATTTCGGAGTTCAATCCCCCCATAATTCCGGCCACGGCCACCGGCCCCCTGCCGTCACAGATCATCAGGGTATCCTGATCCAGCGGCCGTTCGATTTCATCAAGGGTGACAAAGGTTTTGTCCTGAGCTGCCTTGCGGACAATAATAGTTTGATCGGTCAGCGACTCCAGGTCAAAGGCATGGAGCGGCTGACCAGTTTCCAGCATCACATAGTTGGTGATGTCAACAACATTGTTGATGGACCGGACGCCGGCCGCCTGAAGCCGCTGCTTCATCCAGAGCGGTGAGTCGGCCAGCACGATATTTTTCGCCACCCGACCCACGTAGCGGGGGCACAGGTCGGGATCTTGGATGCTTATGGACACCAGGTCGGCATTCTTCTCGTTGCTTTCGGCATATGTCGGGGTAGGATAGGAGAACTGGCGGTTGAAGAGGGCGGCGATTTCTCTGGCAACCCCGATGACACTCAGGCAGTCGCCCCGATTGGGGGTGATTTCCACTTCAAGAATATGGTCGTCAAGTTCCAGGTAGTGAAAAAGGGGTATGCCCAGCGGTGCGGATTCAGGGAGAATAATAATTCCTGCCGATTCCTCTTCCAGGGCCAACTCAGCAGCGGAACAAAGCATGCCGGAGGAGGAGATTCCCCTGATTTTAGCTTTTTTTATGGTTATGCCGCCCGGCAGCCTGGTGCCAACCGGGGCCATGGCTACATGATCACCTGCTTTCATGTTGGTGGCGCCGCAGATAATCGAAAAACTTTCGCTGCCGTCAAAGACAGTGCAGAGAGAGAGTTTGTCGGCCTGGGGGTGTTTCTCCATCCCGGTGATTTGGGCGGTAACCACACTGGACAGATCCGGGTTGACGGTGGGCATCACCCCGGCAACTTCCAGACCGGACATGGTCAGCCGTTCGGCAGCCTCAGCAGGAGCAATACCTGTAAGGTCAACAAAATCACCTATCCATCGCCAGCTGACGTTCATTGAATATCCTTAAAATTGTTGGAGAAAACGATCATCATTGGTGAAGAAGAGTCGTAGATCATCGATTTGGTAGCGCAGCATGGCCAGTCGTTCAACCCCCATGCCAAAGGCAAAACCGCTGACCGCTTCAGGATCGTAATTGACCGCCTTGTAGACTGCCGGATCGACCATGCCGCATCCCAAAACTTCCAACCAGCCGGTATTGCCGCATACCCGGCAGCCTTTGCCGGCACAGATGACGCAGGCAATGTCGACTTCAGCACTTGGTTCAGTAAAGGGAAAGTAGCTGGGTCGGAAGCGGACCTTGACGTGAGGAGTGAAAAAGAGATGCAGGAATTCGGTGAGCACCCCCTTGAGATCGGCAAAGGTTATGCGGCTGTCCACCATCAACCCTTCAACCTGGTGAAACATGGGGGTATGGGTAAGATCGGAATCACAGCGGTAGACTTTGCCGGGAACAATGACAAATACCGGCGGCTGCTGCTGTTCCATGACTCTAATCTGCACCGGTGAGGTATGGGTGCGCAGGACAACGTCATCACTGACATAGAAGGTGTCCTGCATCTGCCGGGCCGGATGGTCCTGGGGAATATTCAGAGCTTCAAAATTATAGTAATCAAGCTCTACTTCCGGCCCCCTGGCAACCGTAAAACCCATACGAATAAAAATGGCGGTGATGTCATCAATGACCAGCGAGATGGGATGCTGATGGCCGTAAAACTGCCGTCGGCCGGGCAACCCGATGTCAATGGTTCCAGCCATCAACTGATGCTGCCGGGCTTCCAATCCAAGACGCTTCTTAGCTGCTTCCAGATCTGCAGCCAGTTGTTCCTTGATCTCATTGGCCAGCTGTCCCATTGCCGGGCGCTGGTCAGCCGGCAGGGTGCCGAGGGTTTTCAGCAGGGAAGTGATCTCGCCTTTGCGGCCGAGAAATCGGATCCTGACATCCTCTACTTCCTCAACCGTAGCAATGGCGGCCAATGCCTGGCGGGCATCGTCAAGCAGTTGATTAAGCCTGTTTTCCATTACCCCTAGCCGTTAAGCGCCGTGGCAGCCAGATCAACGAATTTGCCAAAAGATGAGGGATCATTAACCGCAATATCCGCCAGGATCTTACGATCAACCTCAACGTTTGCCTTGGTCAGGCCATTGATCAGCCGGCTGTAGGACATGCCGTGCAGTCGGGCGGCGGCATTAATTCTGGTAATCCACAGGGTGCGGAAATCACGTTTTTTGACCCGCCGGTCCCGATAGGCATAATTGAGCGCCCGATCAACGGTTTCCACCGCGTTCCGGTACAGCTTGCTCCGGGCACCACGATAGCCGCGGGCCAACTTCAAAACTTTTTTATGTCGGCGGGTAGCTTTGAACCCACCTTTTACTCTAGGCATTGAAAACTCCTTAGATCATCTGTCGCTACTGTCGCCTTTATGGCACAGGCGGCGACAATCGGTTGTTCCGTCAGTCAGCTACCCGCCTACAGGTAGGGCAGCATCCTGATGATTCCTCTTGCGTTGGACGCATCGACAATCGTCGATTTGCGGAGATTCCGCTTTCTTTTCCTTGATTTGCAGCTCAGGAGATGGCTGGCATAAGCCTTTCTCCGGACAATCTTGCCGGTACCGGTAGTTTTAAAGCGTTTCCGTGCACCGCTGTTTGATTTCATCTTTGGCATTGTTAACTCCTTGTCATCCTACATCAATAGCATATTTATGGCTGGCGCTTCTTTTTAACCGGGGCCAGCACCAGAGACAACTGACGTCCTTCCCGTTGGACCTGCTGCTCCACTACGCCATGCTCTTTAACGGCTTCTACAACCCGTCCCAGCAGTTCAATCCCCTGATCGGTGTAAGCCATCTCCCGGCCGCGAAAACGGATGGTGATTTTAGCTTTATCACCTTCCTCAAGGAACCGGATGACATGCTTGATTTTAAAATTAAAATCATGGGAGTCGGTCCGAGGCCGCATTTTAACTTCTTTAACCTGGATGGTGGTCTGTTTCTTTTTGGCTTCCTGGGCCTTCTTGCTCTGCTGGTACTTAAACTTCCCATAATCCATGATCTTGCAGACTGGTGGATCGGCATTGGGTGATACTTCCACCAGATCAAGCCCTCGCTCACTGGCAATATCCAGCGCTTCATCGATGGTTACAATGCCGAGCTGACTGCTGTTGTCGTCTATGAGCCGGACGCTGCCAACTTTTATCTGTCGATTGACTCGTGTGCGTTCAGTTGCTATGGGAATTTCCTCCTGTTACCTGGCGTTGACATTCCTGCTTGAGGTAGGCGCTGAATTGCTCAACGGTCATGGGCGCCAGATTTTCGCCCTTTTCCCGTTTCCTCGATGTTACGGTGCCATCGGCCACTTCCTGATCGCCAATGATCAGCATGTAAGGCACCTTTTCCATTTGGGCCTCCCTGATTTTGTAGCCCAGTTTCTCATTGCGAAAATCAGTTTCCACCCGGATCTCATCCCGGCGTAATGCTTCAGCGACCAGCCTGCCGTAGGCTATGTGGTCGTCGGTGACCGTCAGCACCTTAACTTGGACCGGTGAAAGCCACAGGGGAAAGGCGCCGGCAAAATGTTCAATGAGAACACCGATAAACCGTTCAATGGACCCCAGAATAACCCTATGGAGCATGACCGGCCGGTGTTTTTCGCCATCGGTGCCAATGTAGCTTAAATCAAAACGTTCCGGGAGGGTGAAGTCACACTGAATAGTGGCGCACTGCCACTGGCGGTTCAAGGCGTCCTTCAGTTTAATGTCAATCTTTGGTCCATAAAAGGCACCGTCGCCAGCGTTGATGTCGTATGCCAGCCGGTTGCGTTCAAGGGCCTGGGTCAAGGCGTTGGTTGCCCGTTCCCAGTCTTCGTCACTGCCGATGGAGTCGGCCGGCCGGGTACTGAGCTCCAAATCAAAAGCAAACCCGAAGACCTGCATGACATCAGCAACGAAAGCAATGACCGCGGTTATTTCATCCTGCAGTTGCTCCGGGGTGCAGATAATATGTGCGTCATCCTGCGTAAACCCCCGGACTCTGAGCAGTCCATGGAGGACGCCTGATTTTTCGTGCCGATAGACAGTCCCAAGCTCAAAATAGCGCTGGGGCAAATCCCGGTAACTGCGAACCTTGGCTTTGTAGATCATCATATGGGCCAGGCAGTTCATCGGCTTAATGCCGTACTCCTGATCCTCGATCCGGGTGAAATACATATTTTCCCGGTAATGATCAAAATGACCGGACTGCTTCCAGAGTTCCTGCTTTAACAGCTGGGGGCCAATGACAATCTGATAGCCACGCTTCAGGTGTTCGCGTTTTTCAAAATCCTCCAGCAGGGTGCGGAGCAAGGCCCCTTTGGGGTGCCAGATGACGAAGCCGGCGCCCACTTCATCCTGGATGCTGAATAGTTCCAGCTCTTTTCCCAGCTTCCGGTGATCCCGGCGCTTGGCTTCTTCCAGCATCGAGAGATGGTTCAGGAGCTGTTCCTTGCCGGGAAAGGCTGTGCCATAAATGCGCTGCAGCATTTTGTTGTGCTCATCACCGCGCCAGTAGGCCCCGGCGACACTCAACAGTTTGACGCAGCCTTTCAGCAGCCCGGTCCTGGGAATATGGGGGCCCCGGCAGAGATCAACAAAATCACCAACCCGATAGAGAGAGATGGTTTCGTCTTCGGGCAGTTCATTGATCAGTTCCATCTTATAAGTTTCACCCAGGGAACTGAACAAAGCCAACGCTTCCTCCCGGCTGACTTCCTGGCGGGAGAAAACCATATTTTTCTTGATCAGCTCCTTCATCTTTTTCTCGATGTTCTTGAGATCATCGGGGGTGAAGGACTGATCGCGGTCAAAATCATAATAAAAGCCATCGTCGATGGCCGGCCCAATAGTAACTTTTACCTCGGGGAACAGGGCTTTAACCGCTTCAGCCATGACATGGGCGGCACTGTGGCGGAGAATGTCCAATCCTTCAGGTGAAGAGGAATCAATCAGTCCAACCTCTTCACCGCCAGCCGGGATGGCAGAGGTGTCCACCAGTCTGCTGCCCACACGGGCGGCAACAATCCGGGATTTAACCCCTGGATGTTGCTCGGCGATGAGCTGGTCCACATTTTTCCCCGTTTCGTCCGCAATGATAACCAGGGTGTTTTCGGCAGATTGTAATGCGACCATTGGTGCTTGCAATGTCCAGCTGACTTCCGTTCGGAATAAAAAATAAAGGCATCGATGCTTCCTGAGGGTCCGATGCCTTGCCTAACATGCCCTGCTTTATGCGAACACAAGGATTGTGTCAATAATGGTAGGCGCAGGCGGTTTTGAACCGCCGACCTCTACCGTGTCAAGGTAGCGCTCTCCCCCTGAGCTATGCGCCTGGATAAAATCTCCCGTTTAAGGGCCTTGTTTGTAAACAATTTTCTATCGCCTTGTCAAGATTTTTTCTTGAAATTAGCGATTCAATTCAACGATTTTCTTAATAAACCAAAGAATCTCCGCTCTGCGCTTCTGATGCTAAGCCAAAACATCAGTATGATTGCTCGAGAACGGTTCGCTGGTGGGAATGGCTATGGTGTGAAAGGTCTCTTTATGCCGGTAAACCGTACCGGTTTGCTGGGAGTGCTGCCTCCGTGCTGCCGGCGTTGGAAAGTGGAGACCCGGCAGGGGACAGAAGACCGCAGACAACCATTATGCTATCCTTAAAATGTCTGAAAAGAACACACGTCCTATGAAGATGGAGACAGCCGTCAATAAAGCAATGTGATGCCGTCAGAACGCATAATGGCTTTGAGGTCTATTTTCGTTGCCACCCGGTGCCTTCGGCGGTATCCTTGAGGATGATGCCGATGGCGGCCAGCCGGTCACGGATGCTATCAGCTGCCGCCCATTGTTTTTCTTTGCGGGCCTGGTTCCGCTGCTCAATCAGCTGCTGGATTTCCTCCTCACTTATGGAGAGTGTTTCTTCATGGCCTTTGCTTTTGAGGAATGCAGCCGGCTCACTTTGCAGGATGCCCAGGATGTCAGCCATTTCTTTGATCTGGGCATGGGCAGTCAGGAGGTCATTGCCATCGTGCAGGTCGTGGTTATCCAGGAAACGGTTGATACATTTGCCGGCGTCAAACAGGCATCCAACTGCTAATGCAGTGTTGAAGTCATCGTCCATGGCAGCGATAAAGCTGTTTTTGATGGCGGCGATTTCATCGGTGAGTGCGGTACGGGTTTTCTCTGGCGACGGGGATGTTCCCCCCGCATTCTGGCAGGCTGTCTGCAGTCGTTCCAAAGCCTGGTAGAGCCGGGTCAGTCCTGTGCCGGCGGCATCCATATTCTCCCAGGAAAAATCGATGGGTGAACGATAGTGGCTTGCAAGAATGAACAGTCGCAGAGTCTCGGGGTGGTATTTCTGCAGAATCTCACGGATAGTGAAAAAATTGCCAAGCGATTTGGACATCTTTTCTTTATTGATATTGACAAAACCGTTGTGCAGCCAGTAGCGGACAAAGGGTTTGCCGGTGGCTCCTTCGGATTGAGCAATTTCATTTTCATGGTGGGGGAAAACCAGATCTTTGCCGCCGCCATGAATATCAAAGGTTTCTCCCAGCAGGTATTGGCTCATGGCCGAGCACTCGATATGCCATCCAGGACGGCCACTGCCCCAGGGGCTGTTCCATGACGGTTCTCCTGGCTTGCTCTTTTTCCAGAGGGCAAAGTCCAGGGGTGATTCCTTGCGGTCATCCACGTCGATGCGGGCTCCGGACAGCAGATCGTCAATTTTTTTGCCGGAAAGTTTGCCGTAGGCGGGAAAATTTTTAATCCGAAAGAAAACATCACCATCGACGGTGTAGGCAAGGCCGTTGGCCTCCAGCTTCTGCACCAGCGCAATGATGTGTTCAATATGGTCGGTTGCCCGTGGTTCAGCGGTGGGGCGCTTCAGCTGCAGGCGATCCATGTCAGTATAAAACTCACGGATGTAGTTTTTCGCCAGCTGCTTCCAGGTTGTCTGCTGCTCTTCGGCCCGCCTAATGATTTTATCATCAACATCAGTGAAATTACGGACATATTTGACATCATAGCCTTTATAGCTCAGGTAGCGATAGATGACATCAAAGACGATCAGGGAACGGGCGTGGCCAATATGGCACAGGTCATAGACGGTGACGCCGCAGGCGTAGATGCCGACCTTGCGGTCGAACAGTGGAACGAACTCTTCCTTTTTTCCCGTCAGGGTGTTGTAAACCTGCAAAAAAACTCTCCTTTTCAGGGTTGTAGTTGGGTATTGTCCTCGTGGATAAAACAGAATCATTATAAAATTTTTACCTGCTTAAAGTCAATACTTTTCCCGTGTGGCATCCACCAGGGGAAGCTGCCTGGTAAATCCGACTATCGGGCTTTGCGGGTGCAGATATTATACTGTGAACAATATAATTATCCTTGACTAACGCGAAAATATCAGTCATAAAAATGGTCGATTTAGGTAGGTCAGGTTGTAGTAGGAAATTTCCGTTAACCCGTTTTAAGCTTATGGAGGGATGCTGATGAGCTTAAAGAGCAAATTTGACGCAGGGGAATTTGTCACTTTGGCAGAGATGGAACCCCCGAAAGGGGTTGATGTTTTGGCTATGATTACCAATGCCAATCAGGTCAAATACAAAGTCGATGCTTTTGTTGTACCCGAGATGAGCAATGCAGTCATGCGCATGAGCTCCCTCGGCGGCGCGCTGATTCTGCAAAATAAGGGCCTGGAAACGATTATGCAGGTTAATTGTCGGGACCGCAATCAGCTTGCTCTGCAGGCGGACCTTTTGGCCGCCGGTGCTGCCGGGGTTAGTGGTGTTATTGCCGTACCCGGTGACGATCCGGTGATTGGGGATCATCATCAGGCCAAATCGGTGTATGACCTTGATATGAACCAGCTTCTGCAGGCGGCCAACGGCCTGCGAAATGGTACCGATCTCGCCGGCAACAGTCTGGCTGGAGCTCCCGGGTTTCTGCTTGGGGCCTCCGTTAATGCCGGTGCCAAGGATAAGGCGCTGGCTCAGGAAATTAAAAAAGCTAAAGAGAGCATTGATGCCGGTGCCCGGTTTCTGATAACCAATCCTTTGTTTGAGCTTAATTCCATTGATTCATTCATTGACCAGTTTGGCGGCAGCAAAGCAACGATAATTCCGACGGTGCTGGTGCTTAAATCAGTTGGGATGGCACGCTATATCAACCAGACCCAGGAGCACATCTCAATTCCCGATGCTTTGATCGAGCGTATCCGCAAGGCATCCGACAAACCGGCCGAGTGTATTCGCATCGCCAGGGAGATGATTTCTGCCATCCACGATGCCGGGTTTGGCGGCGTGCTGATCTCCACCGTTGGTTGGGAGCATAGACTGCCGGAAATCTTACCCTGATGTTTGTCCCATGCCCCGGTATTGATGGTGGCGGAAGGTTCGATGGAAAAGAAAAAATCTTAATGTCTTTATATTTTAGTAGTTGCAGCAAAGGAGGGAATGTATGAGCGAGAAAAAGAAAATTCTTGTGGTGGACGATGAGCCTGATTTCTCTTCCATTGTGAAGACCAATCTGGAAGCAGAGGGTTTTGCTGTCGATGTTGCCTATAATGGGGTAGAGGGGCTGGCAAAGGTAAAGGCCGATCCCCCGGATGCGATTGTCCTCGACGTTATGATGCCTGAAAAGGATGGTTACCAGGTGTGCGCCGAACTGAAAGCTGATGCGAAATATGCTGACATCCCTATTGTTATGCTGACGGCGGTGGCTTCTCACGTCAGTTCGACCCGCTATTCACACCATGGCGGGATGAGCATGGAAGCTGATGATTATCTTCCCAAACCAGCTTCGGCAGAGCAGATTAGCGCCAGTGTCAAAAGGGTTCTAGGTCTGTAGCGAAAACCAGTGCACACGTTCCGGCAAGTGGCGGGAACGTGTGCACTGTCAGAGATAGCTGACGTTGTCTTTTGATCCAGGTTGGGAGACAGCCTGTACCCGTAGTTTGAACTGTAGAGAATCCGGCTCTGGTTGAGCTGGTTTTAAGAAGTAGTAGATCTCGTTGCATAGTCTGTGTGACCGCAGTGGAGGTGATGATCAACGGCCAAGACCGAAGAACCGGTCCAGCGATGGGTGCAGGGGGAGCTTGTCCATCCCTGCATCGGCAAAATTCATCAGTGCCGTGGACGGGGGGATGCCCCACAACAACATTTATCAACCTTCCTGTGAAAAATCTAACTATTTCCTGCTGCTCCCGTTTTGGATGCCCTTCCCGGTTAATATTCATGTATTCTTCTATATGTTTTATGAAATGAACAACCACAATGGGTCGGAGATGGGCGTTGGTGGTTTGAGAACCTATGATAATGAGGTGGCGACAATCGCTACCGCAATGAGAAAGCAACATATGATTCCGGCTGCCGGATCACCTCATGAGAAAGCAATACCCGCAAAAGCGGTTTTTTATAGTTTTGTAGTCCCGGCAGGTCCGGGTAAGGCTAGGCATTCTTGATAAAGTCAGGTTGTTTTACAGGAGATCCAAGATGGAAAAAGTGAACAAAAAAACCAAGGTTCTAGTGGTGGGCAGCGAGTCGGCTTTCCATGATATGATAGGCAAGAGCCTCGAAGATCAGTTTGAAGTCATTAGTGCTTCCAACGACGACGAGGGTTTGTCTAAAGCCAGGACCGAGCGGCCGGATGCGATTGTGTTGGGATACCTTGAACCTCGGGGAACCTCATTCAAGCTGCATAAGAAATTTCGCAGCGGTTGGTTGACCAAGCACACCCCATTACTGATTGTTGAAATTGGCAGTTCAGAACTGTCGCAGAAGGGGTGGACGAGACAGGAAGCCCTGGAAATGGATGCCGATGACTACATTACCATTTCTCCAGAGGATTCAGCATCGATCTCCCGTTTGAAGGAGTCGGTGGGCTTGACCGAAAAGATTACCATCAGAATGAGCGAGCGGGAAAGTGTTCTCAAAGAGAAACTGCGTGACCCCAATGCATTCTGCGTGACCTGGGAACAGATTCCCGGCCGCGGTGCCTTTGAGATGCAGCATGAAGAGGTGATTGACAATGTTGCCAAGGCTGCCGCCGGCGGTAAAATCGATGCCATCAGCGTTACCGACAACCCTGGCGGTAATCCGGCGCTGTCAACCGAAATGCTCTGTGTGCAGATTAAGAAAGCCGGGATGGAACCACTGGTTCATCTGGCCTGTAGAGATAAGAACCGTAGTGAGATTGAGAGCCTGCTCTGTGGTATGGCCGCCGAAGGAGTCAAAAATATCCTGGTGTTGACCGGCGACTATTCAGGCAGTGATGCCTTTGAAGGCTTGGCGAAACCGGTGTTTGACCTTGATCCTCCCAACGTCCTGCGCCTTGTAGGCGAGATGAATAAGGGGCTCGAGCACAAGGCAATGCGTAAGACCATCAAACTTGCTGCTACGGATCTGTTTGCCGGTGCTTGTGTTTCACCCTTCAAAAAGTGTGAATCCGAGCTGATGGGGCAGTACGCCAAGCTGAAGAAAAAGATTGAAGGCGGCGCCCAGTTCATTATCACCCAAGTTGGTTATGATGCCAGAAAATACCATGAACTGCTGACCTGGCTGCGGCTTAACAACTATAATATTCCGGTGCTGGTTAATATCTATGTGCTGCCCTATGGCGCCGCCCGATTTATGAATTCCAACGGGATTCCCGGTTGCGTGGTTACCGATAAGATGCTGGCCGATCTGGCCCGGGAAAAAGAGGCTGATGACAAGGGCAAGGCTGCCATGCTGCTGAGAGCCGCCAAGATGTATGCCTATGCCAAGGGTATGGGTTGTGCCGGGGCTCACATCGGTGGTCACGGGATTACCTACGAACAGGTGGAATACATTATTGACAAGGGTGAGGAGCTGTCGGCAAACTGGGAGAGCCTGGTGCCTGAATTTGACTATCCTCAGGATGATGGTTTTTATCTTTTCGAAAAAGATGAAAAGACCGGCTTGAATACCGACGTCTATGCCCAACGGACTTCAAAGCCGTCCGTACCCTTTATCTATCGCTTCTCACGTCTGGCCCACCATCTGCTCTTCGAGGAGAAGAGTCCGGTCTACAAAACCATGAAACCGGTGGCCGCCTGGTTGGATAACACCCATACGCCCAAACATATGTTTGATTTCTTTGAGCATATGTCGAAGGTGGCGATGTTTAACTGCATGAACTGCGGTGACTGTGCCCTGTTCGATACTGCCTATGTCTGTCCCATGTCACAATGCCCGAAGAACCAGCGGAACGGACCTTGCGGCGGCAGCTACGACGGCTGGTGTGAGGTGTACCCCAATGAGAAGAAGTGCATCTGGGTGCAGGCCTATGATCGCTTGAAGCCCTATAAAGAGGAAGATAAGATTGCCGCCTACACCGTGCCGCCGTGCAACTGGAACCTGTGGCAGACCTCTTCCTGGCTCAATTTTTATCAGGGCCGCGACCATACAGCCAAAAGGCTGGGTATTAAGCCGCCGCCTAAAAAGGATGCCGCAAAGAAATAATCAGGTGAGCTGACATGGTTCTGGCTGATCAACTCCAATGCTGCTGAACTGAAAGGCCCTGCCACATCCTTGGATGATGTGGCAGGGCCTTTTTCATGGGTGACGAAAGCTGCTGTCGGCAGACAGCAGCCGGGCACTGTTGCCTGAGCGTATAAATGGGTGACTGTTGTGGTGAAACGGACGGTTGCTGCTGAGGTAGAATCAGAAACAGGAAGGAGAACTCTTGTATACCGTAAGCTCGCCGGATAAAAGTGCCGCCAACATCTTTGGCTTGTTAAGCGATGACCGGGCCTACGATTCTCCTGCACCGGTGGTTTATCGCAATCTGATGGCCAGGGCAGGAATGGCTGGCAGTTACACTGCTTTTAAGGTTGATCCCGGCAAACTTGAAGCGGCTGTCCAGGGCTTGGGAGCCCTCAATATCATTGCCGCCAATATTGGTGTTCCCTACCAGGAGGAGATTATCCCCCATCTTTTCGCCCTTTCCGAGGGAGCAAAAATTATTGGTGCGGTTAATACCATTTTTCGTCATGGTCTGTACTATAAAGGGTATAATACCAATGCCCTGGGCCTGATGGATGCTCTGCATGCCGTTGGTTTCCACACAGGTGCCAGTAAATCTGCCTTGGTTCTTGGCGCCGGCGGCGCTGCCCGGGCGGCGGTCTTCCTTTTCCACTGGCTGGGAATTCCTGCCATTACTGTTGCCGCCCGCCGCCTGGATCAGGCCAAAAAGCTTGCTGCCCATCTTGGCGGGGCACAGCCGGTTTCTTTTGCTGATCTTGCCGATCGGCCGGTTGCAGGGCAGATTGTTGTCAATGCAACCTCGTCAGCCGGTTGCGTGCCGGAGCTGTCTGCGTTTGTGAAGGGTCTGGTATGCCGTGAATGTTGCATCGTGGTGAATTTTAATGCTGCTGACAGCCAGGGGAATATCTGGCAGGAACTGGCAGAACGCCTGGAAGTGCCCTATATGGGCGGGCTGCCTATCCTGGGGCACCAGGCCAGGCATGCCCTTGCCCTTTGGACCGGGGTCAGGATTCCTCCTGAGGCCGTGCAGGAGATTCTTTGACCGCTGATCAGCGGTCGTTCAATGAACCGCCTTTTTTGAGCCCTGCCTTGTGCGGCAAACGGAAAGATGTGCGGGTAGAGATATCGGAGATCGCCCGGCTTTGATCTGCTGATGGGGGGCTCTCTGGCCTGTGCCTATCGCTGACTGCCGTTGCCGCTTGCCGCAGCTGCCGGCAGCCTGACGGTGAAGGTCGTGCCCTTATCGGGCTCACTTGCAACCGTGATCGAGCCGTTCAGTTTTTCCACCAGGCTTTTGACAATGGATAGTCCCAGCCCGGTACCGGTAATGTAACGGGTTTTTTCATTTTTAACCCGGTAAAACTTGTCAAATATCTTTTCCAGCTGTCTGGCTTCCATGCCATAACCGTTGTCAATAACCGCCACTTGTATCTGGCTGTCAACCTGTTCAACTTCTACCTTGATGGTGCCGCCCTCCTGGGTATACTTGATGGCATTGGCAATCAGGTTGCCGAAAATACTTTCCAGTGCCATCGGGTCGGCAACAACATCCGGCAGCGCTATTTCCGGCAGTTCCAGGGATAGCGTCTGGTTTCTCCCCTGGGCCTGCGCACCGATGAAATCAACGATATTGGCCAGCAGTTCAGCCAGGGAAACCGGTTTGGCTACGGCGCCCATATTGCCGGCTTCTATGCGGGAGAGATCCAGCAGGTCGCCAATGAGGGAGATCAGGCCTTGGGTTTTTTCGCGGGCCCGCGACAGGATATATTGATCTTTGGTCGGTTTCTTCTCCACCATGACCAGTTGTTCATGGATGGTTGACAGGGGGGAGCGCAATTCATGGGAGACCTTGGCAACAAATTCTGATTTCAGCTGATCCAAAGCTTTCAATGCCGTTACGTCAACCAGAATTACCACCGCGCCTAGACAGTCATCTTCTTCATTGACAATTGCCTGCCCCTCAGCCAGCAGAAACTTATTGTCCGGCAGGGCAAACTCGTAGGTTGGGGGTTCCTTCATATTTTCGCAGCCGCCATGGGACAACTCCCTGACCATGCGGCAGAAGCCTTCATCATTACTGTAGTGCTCGATCTCCCTTCCCGGTTTCATCTCGGCATCAAGGCCGAGGCACCAGAGAAAAGCGGGGTTCATGAGAACGACCACCCCTTCCGTATTGGTTACGACCACCCCGCTGGGCAGGGCCTCGATGATTGTCCTGGTACGGCTTTTTTCGGCATCGAGATCAGCCAGGGTCCGCTGTCGTTCTTTTTCCAGCTGTTCGGCTTCATTGAAAAGGTGCACCCGCTCCTGGGCCCGACGGACGACAATCCGCAGATGGTCAGGTTCAAAGGGCTTTGGAATGAAATCATAGGCCCCCATTTTCATCGCTTCAATGGCTGTTTCAACGGTGGCAAAGCCGGTGATGACAATGACAACAATCTCCTCATTAATCTTTTTTATTCTTTCCAGTACTTCCATGCCATCCATGCCCGGCATTTTAAGGTCAAGGAGGACGATTGCCACGGGTTCCTGTTCGATGATCTTCAGCCCTTCATCACCCCGGGCTGCTTTGGAAACCCGAAACCCCATGCGTATTAATATACGCTCAGAGCCATCCCGCAGGTCCTGCTCATCATCAACTACCAGCACGTGTAAAGGGTCGATTTTTTTATTCACGCTCTCCTCCTTCCATATCCTGGGCAGCCAGCGGCAGAGTGACAATAAAGGTTGTTCCTGTACCGGGTTTGCTTTTGGCAATGATATTGCCACCGTGATTTTCGACAATGCCGTAGACCATGCTCAGCCCCAGGCCGGTTCCCTTGCCTTCTTCCTTGGTGGTGAAAAAGGGGTCGAAAATATGGGGTAAGACCTCCTCGGGAATGCCGGCACCGGTATCGGAAATTTCGATGCACAGACGATCACCATGGGAGGGCAGCCAGCAGAAAGGATATTCGAGTACCGGCGTGTCGCCGTCTTCAGTGTAAATGCGCTCCCCGGCCTTTGGCAGCCGGGTGATGATGGTCAGCTTTCCTTTGCCGTCCATGGCATCAACGGCGTTGAGAATGATATTCATCAGCATATGGTTGAGCTGCTGGGTGTCGGCGTGCACCTGGGGGAGGTTATCAGTCAGATGTTTTTCAATGGTGATGTTTTGAAAGATCGGCTGGCTTTCCAGGAGAAACATGGTCCGGTTGATCGCCTGATTGATATCGCAAGGCTGCATGAACTGGCGGGTTTGACGTGAAAATTCCAGCAGCTCCTTCACCGTATCCCGGCATCGCTCAGCGTCACGCAGTATGCGGCGCAGGTCCTCCTGAACTTCGGTGGACAGTTCATTTTCCTCCATTACCAGCTTGGTGAACAGGATAATGCCTCCCAGGGGGTTGTTGAGCTGGTGGGCGACGCCGGCGGCCAGCTTGCCGAGAGAGGCCATTTTTTCCGACTGCAGCAGCTGCTGCTGGGTTTTTTCCAGCTCCTTTTCCATTTGAATGGTTCCCCGGAGGTCACGGAAAAAACCGATGGTTGCCACTTCCTGGTCATCCTTGTAGACGATGGAGGCATTCAGGCGAACCGGAATCCGCTGGCCATTTTTCCCCAGCAAGTCCACGTGGTGCCCTTTCAGTTTTCCCTTGCCGCCATACTCTTCACTCCTCAGTTTCCGCATGACATCGGCTGCTTCGTTCTCATTGGCATAAATGTTATTCACATGCAGCTTTTCGAGGGCTTCATCGATTGTGTAGCCAAGGATCTCGGAAACGGCATTATTGAAAATAACCAGTTTGCCGGTTTTGTCAGCGGCAACAACACCGTCAACGGAACTCAGCAGCAGGTTGTGCAGAAAGGTGCTGGACTGGTTCATCTGCTCTTCCAGCCAGACCTGGACGGGCAGATCAAAGTCGACGACCACCAAGGCGTCAATCTCGCCGTTGAAGAAGAGAGGGTAGCTGAAGACGCAGGCCATCTTGCGCTGGGAGATGTCGTGTTTGCCGATATAGGTGGGTGTGCGGGTATGGAGTGATTCCAGCACCGGACAGTGTTCACAGGGACCATCAATTCCTTTGAACTGTTCGTAGCAGAACCGGCCGTTCAGCTCGATATCCTGGTCCATCTGACCCTGCTTGTTGACGGCCAGGATGCGGAAATCGGGGGAGATGACAATTAGTTTCCTTTTAAACGCATGGATGGCCCTGAAGAGATAGTCCTGCTGTTTGCCGGTCAGTTGCATGGATGAAGTCCTTGTCAGGGATTGCAATAAAAACTTTTTGCCCGGGAGAACGGTGGAATTGTTCCCCCATTCCATCAAAATAGCCCAATCGTGATTCAGTAAACGACCATATCATAGTTGAAAAATCTGTAAAGTACTTATTTTCACAGCATCTGGCCGGCCACCGGCAGCTTGGTTTGGAAAACTTTGATCCGCTGCTTGTGGCGGACATCAGGGTGTGTCCATGGGCGGGAAAACCATGAAAACGGGGTGTCGGGTGAGGTGAAAGATTTTTTTCAACCGTGCCAATAGCCGCTTGACATAATGGAAATTTTAGACTAATAAGATCATCACTTTTCACCGCCGGTTTGTCATTCGTGGCAGTGACGGTGATGTTTTGGATGGCCTGTACGGTTGATGCCGAAGTGGCGGAATTGGTAGACGCGCTAGGTTCAGGGTCTAGTGGGTGTATGCCTGTGCTGGTTCGAGTCCAGTCTTCGGCACCATTTTTTAGTAAGGGGTTGGAATCTTTAAAGGTTTCAACCCCCTTTTTTTTGGCGGCGCGCGCGGAAAGTTGAAGGACGATTTTCGAAAGGCCGCTCCGGGCTCCCGGTCAATTCTGTACCGGACTTCCGGTGCTTTATCTCTTGACGCTCTTCACCTCAAGTCGGAAGCAATATCTGCCTGAGCCATGAGACCAAAAATCCTTATGAAGAGCATTGTGCTCTTCTGCTGTATCGTGCGCGAAATGTGCGCACAACTCATAAGTATTGCCGCTGAGCACCCTGTACTCATAAGGCTGCTCTGTTTCGGGGTCTAACAGCTTTACATGTACTCCTGGTTTTCTCGAGAGCTCCTCAAGTGAAGATGGCAGACAACCGTGCCGAGTCCAGTGGAAATCCACCGCGTTGGCGGCCTCCCGCAGGTCGGATACCCGCCGGGCATCCAGCTTGCGCATGCGCTCCTGAGCTGGCGAACCAAGCAGGATAAGCCCGGCGACCACAGCGACAGCGACTACGGCAACAACGGTCGCTGCCAATATGCCCTTGCCCGACGTCCTCACGTCTTAGTCTCCAATTCTTCCTGACGCAGGTCCCACAGGTAATACCCAAAGATCGTGCCGGCAATGGTGCCGACGGTCAGAACTTTTAGCAGAAAGCGCAGGGTAAGCTCTCCGGCCAGAAAGTTGTAAACCAGGGCGATCAGGTCACCGATTATCACGCCGGCGGCGATAAACAGCGTCATGTACGTCAGCCACTTGCGGACCTTTGAGGCGCGCTTGCTGGGGTCGCGCCTGACGGCACGGCTGAGCAATCGGGAGACATACAGGAAAATCGGGAAAGCGATGATCAGGGATGCAACCGACCAGCGAATCGCTTGCCGGGTGTACGCAGCGAAACCGGCAGGCACAGCGGGGTCGGGAAAAGCGCGGTTGATGAACTGGAAAACGAGGCTTCCCAGGTTATAGGAGCTGATATACAACGTAGTAAAGAGTACGAGATACATGAATGCTTCACGTGCTGAAAGGTATGGCTTTGGCCTCGGCACTGGGATTGGGAAATCGAACTCCGCGAAGGCGGCGAGGGCACTCTTCACCTGGTCTGCTCCCCAACCTGCGCGCAGCAGTGCATCCTCAATCTGTGCACGCGAAAGACCGTGCACCAATGCGTCCCTGACGAAGCTTAACATTTCCACATCAACGGCCATCGTTTTTCTCCTCCATAGTGTGCCTGATCGCCGCGAATCAATCGCGAGCTCAAAGCGTCCTCAACAACGCCAAGGTTCAGCAGTCGCTCCTTTTTGCGGTCTGCCGGAACCTTTTGTTCTGGACCCTTTGTTGTTACTCTTCCAATCCTTCAACCACTGAATCGTACTTTTCGTGAATCATCTTCCGATCAAACTCCCAAAATTTTGCCAACATGGCTTGATCCTCTTCATCTGTAAAGTAGTTTCTGGAGGAAGGAAAAAATACTTTGTCTTCTTTTTCGATATGCTTGGGATAGAATTCGATAAGGGTTTGAAGTTTGTCAGAAATGTCAGCCAAAGCACTCTCATCCCCTTTCCGGTAGCGGTTGTTGGCTTCAACAAGCATTTTGGTTGTCTGGCGCCCAATGACATGTTCCTCGATCAGTTCTTTCATAATTTGACCGTCTTCTGAGGTCAGCGTTTTTTTATTCAGTTCTCGAAAAAGAATATCTTCCTCTTTTCCGTGATGCGTACGGTCGGCGTACACCCGGATGAAATCGACCGCAATATCCACGAAAACAGGATCCACCTCGTGTTCCGATTCAATTTTGACCAGAACCTTTTTGATAACCGAAAGCATGCGCTCAATAAGACGGTGTTCTATCATGAGCTGGCCTCGTGCTTGCATATTGATACCTCCTTTTTTTACTCCCCAACGTCCACGCTGTGCGGCGCAAACGAAGCGCAGTGTAGCAAAGCGGTCCGGTGGTGGAATGACTGGTTAAGCATTTCTTCGCCATACGTTTAGGCCTCTGAGTTTAACAAACCTAACATCCTCACTGTCGAATGTGCCTCGGTCCCCGACCTCCGGAGTTACTCGGACTGTATACGACGCTCGACCCGACTCTATCTTACGCCAACGCCAAGTCTTGAATTGGCCTGAGAATTCCATGGTCTGACCTTCCAGCAAATAATTCCAATTTGGATCGACGCGAATGATATCGACCTGGTCGTGACGTGCACTACGTTCTGATATCCGATCACTGACGAAGGCTATGAAGTCCCAATCCGAATCTGCGCGCTCAGTCCTGTTGGCACGGGAGCCTATAAACCAAATTGAATCTGTTTCTTTTTCGCTTGCCAGGTCCTCAAGCACGGCAGCGACCTGTCCCGGAAAATTCGTCATAACCGGCGTGCAAAAGCAAAGCAAAGCGGCGCTTTTGCACGTCCGTGTTGATATGGCGTGGTTAGGTTGCTGCATGAAGTTCCACCAAGGCTGATTTTACGACCCGAATCGCCGAACGCATGAGGAGCCAGACTAAACCAAGGGCGACTAAGATGTCCGGCCAGCCTGAGCCGGTCAGCCACACCGCACCAGCGGCCACAAATACGGAAAGATTTGATGCAATGTCATTTCGTGAGCACTCCCACACAGAACTCATGTTTACGTCTTCGTGACGATGCCGCCAAAGCAAGAAAAGGCAAATTGAATTTGCAGCAAGACCGAGAAGACTGAAGGCGCCCATGACTTCGAACAAAGGGGTGCTGGGGACAGTAAGCTTGTAGGCTACTTGGGCAACTACAGCGAGAGCGGCCAGAAAGATTAAACCACCCTTGAACAGCGCGACCTTTGCTTTAGCGACAGCGCCCCTCGAGACGGCGTATAGGCTAAGGCCATACGTCAAGGCGTCTCCAAGGTTGTCAAGGCTGTCTGCCAGCAGTGCCGTTGAGTTTCCATACAGTGCCGCCCCCACGATAACCAGGAACATAACTGCATTGATGCCAAGCACAGTTTGGAGTGTTCCTCGCTGCCTTTCGCGTAGAGCATCTACCGAACAGCCGTTATCGCAGCAACCACTCATTCCGAAGTCCTCACTTGCAACCTAATTGCCGCGTAGCATCCTCGACAACGTTTGAGCTCAGCCGCGCCGTTTTTTTGGCGTCGGCTGGAGAGAGCCTTGTTGGGCAAACTTTATCACGTGCCTACTCTATGCCCTGTGGTCCGCACATTAGAACGGTAAAGGAGCAACCCCGTTGCCGCAAGAGCCGCGAACGATGCTCCAGCAATAAACGTAGCCGAGGCGCCGAACATGCTCCACAATGACCCTGCAATGATGCTTGCCAGCAACAGCGCACCTC
>JAFGSY010000009.1 GCA_016934315.1 Candidatus Anaeroferrophillus wilburensis
GGTCGTCTTACCATGGTCTACATGGCCTATCGTCCCCACATTCACGTGCGGCTTCGTCCGCTCATACTTCGCTTTTGCCATCGCTTCTCCTCCCCTGCAGCCTCAATCCAGCCAAATTAAATCGTTTTCCATCACCTGCATCGCGCCATGGAATGCAGATCAACCCCATACCCACAGCAGCAAAAAAAAGAAAGCCAGCCATACCACCTCATACGGCTGGAACAAGAACCGGTTAAAGAATCCAACTGGAGCCCACGATCGGGATTGAACCGATGACCTCTTCCTTACCAAGGAAGTGCTCCACCACTGAGCTACGTGGGCAACAAGACTCCAACAATCTCCAGTCCCCGAAAATAGATGGAGCGGGAAACGGGACTCGAACCCGCGACCCTCAGCTTGGAAGGCTGACGCTCTAGCCAACTGAGCTACTCCCGCACATACTATACAAAACTGGTGGAGAGGGGAGGATTTGAACCTCCGAAGGCTCGGCCGGCAGATTTACAGTCTGCTCCCTTTGACCACTCGGGAACCTCTCCATAATCAACAAACAATTATTACTATCACAAAGAACGCGTGGAGTAAACCCATCAAAATGGAGCTGGCGATGGGACTCGAACCCGCAACCTGCTGATTACAAGTCAGCTGCTCTACCAGTTGAGCTACGCCAGCTTAGCCCTGAGGCACAAAGATCGAACAGCGATCAGCCACAGATCGGCGGCCCACCATACAGGCAAACTCACCGCGACATACCTGCCGATCAACATGCCAGCCAATCTCAAGATCCTGAAATTGCTGCGCAAAAAAAAGCATATTAGATCGCTGATGGCCAATAAAAGCTGATATATCAGCAACATGGAGACCAAAAGACACAGCTGTCCGCTTTCCCTGGCGCAAACGGGATTGTTTGTCTAGCACACCTTTTCTCACCATGTCAACGACTTTTTCGCGAAATAAATAACTTTTTACCAACTCTCCAAATGCCTGATGATAGGGTCCGGCAACCACGTTACCCGGCCTATCCAAGCCACCGGAAGGGTGCAACCCCATCCGGACCACCGGGATGTCTGCCGCTCGGCATAAGCATAACGCGTCGGCGCACCAGGAAACCGCTTCCGGGAGGGGCAAGGGAGTGTAGCCTGGCTCATGCCAGCAGGTCGCCCATCTGGTTCCGGCAAGTACTAGGGCAGGATACAACCTGATAAAAGCGGGCCGTAAGCCAATGACGGTTTCAAGCGTGGCAAAAAAACTGGCGCGGTGCTGGAGCGGCAAGCCCACCATCAGCTGGATGCCGACGGTAAAATCATATTCCTGTAAAAGCTTGACCGCAGCGATGGCCGCAGCAGCATTATGCCCCCGGTTGCTGGCTGCCAGCACCTGGTCGTCAAGTGATTGGACCCCCAGTTCAACGATATCAACCCCGTATCGCTGCAGATGCTCTACACAAACCTTCTCCAGAGCATCAGGACGGGTAGAGAGGCGCACCCGCTGAACCGTACCCTGCTGCAGATAACGCCAAGCCTGAAGCAGGTATTCCTGCTGCTGCTGGAGGGGTAATGAGGTAAATGAGCCACCATAGAAAGCAAGCTGCACCTGACGTTTGGTTGTTCCGCCCCATGATTGGCAATAAGCGGCAACCACCTCCTCCAGGGTACCCTGACCACCCTCCTCCGAGCCGACAATCACCTGCTGATTACAGAAAATACAGCGCCGGGGACAGCCGGCCTGATTAAGAAAGTAGGGGATAATCAAAGGGTTTGCCGGCATGGGCCAACCTCGCTGGGACAATTTCCCGGCTTGCAAAAACGCCGGGAGCAGGAAAAGGCCTACCCTCTTGCCGGGCCGGAAAGGATATCAGGATGCCGGGTCAAAAACGCCAGCGCTTCCTTTGATGCCATCTGTTCAGCCTTTTTTTTGCTGGCTCCGCGGCCGGCGCCCAGAAGGCAACTCTCGGCAACGACTTCCACCTGGAAAATCCGGCGATGCTCAGGCCCTTCTACTGCTACCAACCGATAGAGAGGCAGCTCATGCCCTTGCTGCTGAAGCTGCTCCTTCAGACGGGATTTATAATCATGGGCAGGGTCGGCACATTTCTCACCGGCCAGGAAGCCGGCAAACTGCACCGCCACGAAACGGCGGGCCGCGGCCACGCCTCCGTCAAGATAGATGGCCGCCAGCAAGGCTTCAAAGACATCGGCAAGAATAGAATCTTTCTGCCTGCCGCCCTGTTTCAATTCTCCCCTACCAAACCTGACATGGACCCCCAGGTCAAGCCGTCGGGCCATGAGTGCCAGCTGATGTTCATTTTCCCAGGAAGCTCTCATCTTGGACATGCTCCCCTCCGGCTCGGAGGGAAAAGCCTCATAGATCATTTCACTATGCAGGTACTTGAGAATCGCATCACCAAGAAACTCCAGCCTTTCATAGCTGGAGTTGTGACTCATTTCTTGCTGTTCATTGCAGAAAGAACGATGGGTAAGAGCCTGAACGAGAAGAGAAGCATCGGCAAACCGGTAGCCAATCGACTCCTGGAGGTCGGTCAGCGCCTTGCTTTCAGACGGTTGTTTCATGTAAAAAACGGGTTGGTCAGCTTCTCCCGACCTACGGTTGTCGCCGGCCCATGACCGGGATAGATGACCGTCTCATTATCGAGGGTAAAAACTTTCTCCCGCACCGAAGAAAGAAGAACCTGGTAATCACCACCGGGAAAGTCAGTTCTGCCGATGGAGCCGGCAAAAATCAGGTCGCCGACAAACACGGCGCCGCTCGTTGCCAGGCAGATGGAACCAAGAGAATGGCCGGGAGTTTCAAAGACCTCCAACGTCACCGAGTCTCCCACTATCACCTGGTCACCCTCTTGCAGGAAACGGTCAGCGGCAGGAGAGTCTTCCGCCTGCATGCCCCAAATGGCAGCCCGGGAAGAGATGTTAACGATCTCTGCGGCCGCCTTTTCATGGGCCAGCAGCTTGGCCCCGGTCACCTCTTTGAGGCGCTTATTACCCCCCACATGATCAAAATGTTCATGAGTATTAATAATATATTGCACGGTCAGTTTATGGCCTGCCAAAGCGGCAAGAATGGCATCAACATTATCACCCGGGTCGATAACTGCCGCCTTTTTACTCTGTTCACAACCAACAATATAACAATTTACCTGGAGGGGACCAACAACTACGGTTTCAAGAATCATACCAGCTACTCCTTGTTCACAATCCTGCCAGGTCGAAACTGCCGACACCGGAGAAACAATGACTAACATTACAGACGGCCGAAAACTGCCCTTCACATTTAAGAACCGTCCCAGGAAAAACGTAATTTTTAATATGTCCCGGCTAAAAAAGCAAGGGATTTTGCCGTCACGCCCCACAGCTTTGATGATAGAGATGGACCAGAACGTCGGTTGACGTTTCCTGGGCCATGAATGACCAGGGCAGGGAAACGTTAAGCGGACGGGCAGCGAAAAGAGAGGGATTCGTTTTGACCGCCTCCCGGATCATCCGACGTCTGGAGTCGGGCTGTCCGGCCAAGCGTTGCAACAGGGAACCTATTTCCCGGTCTCCTCTGCTGATCATTGCTTGCCAGGCGGCATCCAAGACGTTTTCCATCTCAACACTCACATTGCCTAACCGTCGCAATGCCCCGGCAAGATAGTGCTGCTTCCAACGCAATCGGGCCAGATCGTCAAACGGCGCCCATTGCAGCGGTGTGTGGGGCTTGGGAATAAAAGGATTGATGCTGACGCTCAGCCGGATACTCTTCTGCCTTGACCGGCGGCTGTCCAGCATGGTTTTTCTAATCAAGTCGACCAAGGTGACAATCGCCTCAAGGTCATTATCGGTTTCCGACGGCAGGCCGATAAGGAAATAGAGCTTCACCTGATAAATCCCGTTTTCGGCAGCCAGGCGGGTTCCCGCGACTATCTGCTCCTCATGCAACTGTTTATGTATCATCTGCCTCAGCCGCTGGGAGCCGGCTTCGGGAGCCACAGCAACACTTCTCACCCCGCCGGCCTGCAGCAACTCAAGCAGTTCCTTATCAAGGGTGTCAAGTCTTAGGGATGAAGGACTGAATGTTGCTTTTTTCTCCACCAACCAGGAACACAATTGTTTCAGCTGAGGATAATCTCCAAGAGCCGAACCAACAAGACCAAAATGCCCATGGCCATCATCCATGGCGGCAGAGAATACTTCCTGGAGCCGCGCCAGTGAACGGTTCCGGAAGGGTCGATACACAAATCCAGCTGCACAGAAGCGGCAGCCTCGGGGACAGCCACGATTTATTTCCAGCAGGCATGAGGCAGACAGCGGTGAGGTGCCTGCCAAGGTGCTGACCGCAGATACGGGAACAAACCGGTCCACATCTCGGCACTTGGCAACCGACACCGGAGCGGGAGGACATCCCTTCCCTGAACCCGTCTGGTCGGGAACAAACACGCCCTCAACCCCGGCCAGCAGGGACAGCACTTCTTCTTTGTCTGCCTGCTGATTGGCCAGCAGCTGATCCATCACCTGCAAAACCTGAGTTTCCCCCTCCCCCAGGAGAAACGCATCAACAATATCGGCCAGCGGCAACGGGTTGATAAAAGTGGCCACCCCCCCTGCCAGAACCAGGGGATCACCAGCACGACGCTTGGCAGCAGTTACCGCCAAGCCGGCCCGTTGCAGCATTTCAACCACATGGAGATAATCCTTTTCAAAAGATACGGAAAAAACAATAACCTTCGCATCCCGTACCAGCCGCCTGGTTTCCAGGGTTTCCAGGGGAGCAGCCGCTTTTGATTGCCGGTTGTGGGAAAGAAAAAACCGCTCGGCAACCACCCGGGGATGCGCATTCAGCAGAGAGTAGATGGAGAGAAACCCCAGGTTTCCCATACCCACCTGATAGGTATTGGGATACCCCAGGGCCACCGGATAGCGGCCGCCCCATTCTTTAATAATGGCACCCCGTTCAGGCAAAGGGCGGCGGCCGGAGGGAAAAGATGCCGGCTTCACCGCCCGCTCCCCGTCGCATTGCCGGCTAAACCCGACACCATCATACTTCCTCCACCACAGAAGGCAGCGGTCCAACCGCCGCGGCCAGCGCATCCAGCAATGTCTCCCGGCCAAGCCGCTTGGGTACCGAGTAGATGATCGGCCGGCTGACAACGCCTAACGTTTCAAGCTCCTGGCGCCACTGCCGCACCCGCAGAGCCCGTCGGGAGGCTTTAAACTTATCCGCCTTGGTAAGCACCAAAGTCATGGGCAGCTGATTGACAGCCAACCATTGCACCAGCTGCCGGTCCCCCTCGGTCAGATCCCGACGGATGTCCAGCAGCAGGACAACCAGACGCAAGTGAACTGCTTTATCAAGATACTCATGAACCAGGGGACCCCATGATGCCTTGGTATGCATATCAACGGCAGCATAACCATAGCCGGGCAGGTCAACGAGATAAAAAAGGTCATTGACGAGAAAAAAATTGATCATTTTCGTGTGCCCTGGACGAGCGCTGGTCCGGGCCAGAGCCCGCCGTTGCAGAAGCGAGTTGATCAGTGAGGACTTCCCCACATTGGAACGACCAGCAATGGCAATCTGGGGCAACGGGTCATCGGGGACCCCTGCCAGATCAACGGCACTGGTAAAAAACTCCACCGTCTTGATATGCACGAAAAACTCCTTATACTTTTCCCGGATAAAGGTCACGGTTGCAGAATAGTTAGGGGATATGTTATACAGTGACCGGACAAAAAGTCAATGGAGACTCTTGTTCCGACACAACAACAGGGGTTGCGAAACAACCTGACAGCTGCTGCATAGGTTTCATCCAACGCAACTGTCCAGCATCGGCCAAGGCGGCAGACACGGTCTCCTTAACAACTGATTCTTTGCCTGTTCAGCATAACAAAAAACCGTCAAAACGTTGACCGCGACCATTTAAGGACACCATGCATTACGAAGGCAACATCATCAGGCCTCCCAGCGAGGCCCGCAGCATCATTCTTCAGGCAACGATAGGCTGCTCCCACAATCGCTGCACATTCTGCCCCACCTATACCGGAGTTCGCTTTCGCATCAAGGACGAGGAAACCCTGCTGGCGGACATCCGTTACGCAAACCATGCCTTTCCCCAAGCCCGGCGGTTGTTCATCACCGATGGCGACGCCCTGATTATCCCCTTTCCCCGTCTGCTGACTCTCCTGCAGACGATCAACCGGGAACTGCCGCGGCTCACCAGAATCGGCATTTATGCTTCGGCCAAATCGCTGCGCAAAAAGAGTCCGGCTGAACTGGAGGCCCTGCGGCAGGAAAAACTGGGCATTATCTATTATGGCCTTGAAAGTGGTGACGACCAGACCCTGGCAGCAATTGACAAAGGGACCACAGCCGCCGAGACACTCCAGCTATGCCGCATGGCCCAGGATGCCGGCATGAAGCTGTCAACAACCGTAATGATCGGCATTGCCGGCAGCCAACGATCCTTGATCCATGCCCGACTGACCGGCGAGCTTTTAAGTGCCATTGACCCCGCCTATGTGGGCGCCCTGGTAACCATGATTGTCCCGGGTACCCGTTTGGCCCAAGAGGCCGAACAAGGACTCTTCATCCTGCCGGATAAGCGTGGCCTGCTGCTGGAGCTGCGTGAGATGATTGCCGCCACCCACCTGACCCGGGGGATGTTTATGGCCAACCATGCCTCCAACTACCTGCCGATTAAAATCCACTCACCCAAGGACCGTGAAGCAGCGCTGACCATGATCGACAAGGCACTGGATGGCAGCCTGCCCCTGCGGCAGGAATGGATGCGCGGCCTCTAACCCCGTTTTTTGAGACGAGCAAACATGCAAAAACAGAAAAACTATCAACAGACCTTTACGCTGGCTGCAGACCGGCTCACGGCTACCGATATCAGCTACCTCCAGGATCATCCCGGGATCAGCTGGCAGGAAACGGCAACCGGCGTTACCCTCAGCCTGCCTTTTTTCCAGCGGCCCTACAGCATCACCTATCCCCAACTGGACTTCAGCTGTCCCGAGGAATCAGTCATCTCGCTGGTCAGCAAAATCATCATCCTCCACTACCTCGCCAACGCCAACCGGAAGGCCCACGCCGGACAGCTGGTCAATTATGGCGCCATTACCGGAGGATCATTTTACTTTCCGGTTTTCAAACGCAAAACAACCGATATTCTAGCAAGCAAACTGGGAAATGATGGCAACCTGTTCAGCAAGGCGGGTGAACGTCTGGCAGCGGCAGCCGGACCGGTGGGCGATGTCTCATTCACCATCAATGCCCTGCCGGGCATTGATCTGACCATGGTATTCTGGGAAGGGGATGAAGATTTCCCCCCCGCATATGATATCCTTTTCGATGCAGCTATTGACCACTATCTGTCCCTGGAGGATATTGTTGTCCTGGCTCAAATGGCAACCAAGCGGGTTCTGGCCCGAGCTACGGCCGATCAGCCCGGGGACTAAGATAAAGAACCTGTCCCGGCTGCAGGATCGATCCTTCCTGCAGATTATTCCAGCGGCACAGCTGCTGAACCGTCAGCCCGTGATCACGGGACACTTTCCACAGCGTATCCCCCCGGCGCAGCCTGATAGCCTTATTGACTGATGCGGTGGTAAAGCTGGCGGCCGCCAGCTGTTTCTGCTGCCGCTGGTCGGAAAGAACCAATACCTGGCCGGGCTTGATCAGAGTTGACCTGCCAAGACCATTCCAACTCCTGATATCGGCTACTGAAATGCGATATTTTCTGGCAATGCTCCAGAGGCTGTCACCGCGACGCACCCGATAAGCCGACGGCCGATGGATAATAGACTGCGCCGGCCCCTGCCGCTGAAGCCCTGCCCGATAGATCTCAGGAGCAAAAACCACCGACCCGGCACCGCCGGACCGGACCGGGATAATTAAATATTTTCCCGCCCTGATGGTGTTGCCTGCCAGATTATTCAACTCCTTGATCGGCTGAATTCTGGTGTGGTAATGCCGGGCAATGGTTGACAGAGATTCGCCCGATCTGATCTTGTGGCGGCGAAAAGTAATCCGCTGTTCCGGCGGCAGGCTGGCCAGCCGTTCCCGGCACTGCGGCCCGGTCCCTGTGGGAACCTTGACCAGATATTCACGCATATTCGGTGGTGTACACCAATAGCGCAGCTCCGGATTCAAATCCTTGACCACCTCATACTTGCAGCCAGCCGCCCAGGCAACCACCTGCAGGTCGGTGGCATCGCTGACCAACACTTCATCATAGGTTAGCGGCGGCAGATAGCCGACATCGGCCAACCCGTACTTTTCCGGTTCACGGGCAATAAGTATCGCGGCAATCAACCGGGGAATGTATTCCTTCGTCTCCCGCTTTAAATAGGTGAAACGGGACATTTCCCAGAAATCTTCGGTTTTATGCTTCTTGATCGCCCGCATAATCTTCCCTTCGCCGGCATTATAGGCCGCGGCAGAAAGATACCAAGAATCAAAGTAACCATATAAATCATGGAGATAACGGGCAGCAGCGGACGTTGACTTGATGGGGTCACGCCGCTCATCAATCCACCAATTAATCGTCAAACCATATTTCTTTCCAGTACCGGCAATAAACTGCCAGGGACCGCAGGCTTTCGCCCGCGAATAGGCATGGGTGGTAAAGCCGCTTTCAATGAGGGCCATGTATGCCAGCTCCTCAGGGATATGATACTCATGAAAAATCCTTTTAATTTCAGGAAGATACAACTGAGCCCGTTTGAGAGAACGGCGCATGAAAGCACTATTTACCGTGCTGTAGTAGGAGATAAAGCGTTCAACTTTTTTATTGATGACAATGGGGAATTCATACCGGGCCCCGGTCCTGGCTTTGGCTTCTATTTCCAGGTCGTCAGCAGTCGCCGGCTGATCGATCCTGGTATCTGACAGCAGATCATAGAGAAAAAGAACTGAGCCTTCGTCATCCGCATCAACAACCTGCATCCAGGGACTCAAAAATTCTTCGTTGTCATCCTCCAAGCAGGCATTATCGCCCTGATCGGCCACCAGACGTTCAGCGGGCAGACACCAGGAACCGCCGGTCAGCACCAGAGATTCCGGCTCCTGTTTCAAGGTCGCCTTCTCCATACTGCAGGCGCAGAGCAACAGCAATAACAGCAATAACCAGCACCATCGTTGAATCATGTACAAGGTCCACCTTTTAGATGTTGTTTCAAGAGAACGGGCACAAAACCGCAGCGGTTTTACCCGGGCGGCAAAACAGCACAGCGGGAAACATCATAGTGATACCATCGGCATTTTTTTCAAACCCTGAAGCCATAACAAGCTTATCAAGCCCCTGTCAACCTCAATTTTCCATAAAAAAGCGGTCCCGGCATGAACACCGGGACCGCTTGAGAGCTTCTTCACTGGATAGCCTATCGTTTCTGCAACCTTATGGCATCAATAATTAGCCCTTTTTCAACCACGGATCAGGCGGGGCAGCAGCATCTGGTGATGCGGACAGATCGATGCAGGATTCTGATAAGCAGCCCGGGTGAAAGCAATGAAATAATCCCGCATAGTGGGCAGCGGCACCACCTCATCAACAAAGTTCCGCTGGGCACAGTATACCGGCCGTGACTGGTCATAATACTGTTTTGCCAGGGCATTCATTTTGTCAATAACCGGCTCCAATGGCCGGCCGGCATCCTGCTCTTTCACCAACCGCCGGGAAAATGACGCGGCCGCCGCAGTTTCACCATGCATGACATAAATTTCAGTAACCGGCGTTCCGAGGGTCAGAGCATTGTTCCGGTTGCCCTGGGAACCACACATGACATAGTGCGCTGCCGCGGTACCTTTCCGTAAGACCACCGTCATCATCGGCAATTCAGAGCTTTCAATGGAATAAATCAACGACTGACCCAGGCCCAGAAGCTCAGCCTGCTCGGCAATGTCACCAACGTCAATACCGGAGGTGTCCTGGAACCAGATCATGGGAATCCGGTCACGACCGCACTGGGTGACAAATTCGTTCATCTTGATCAATCCCTGACGGTACAATTTGCCGCCGATGCCCGGGTAATCGGCATACTCGGGATAACCAGCCCCGAGAAAGCCTTGGCGGTTGGCCACAAAACCAACGGCAAACCCATCGATTTTCGCCAATCCGCAGTAGATTTCCGGGCCATATCCCGGGCGGAATTCCAGGTGTTCACTATTGTCAAAAACCCGGGACAGGACTTCATCCATATTGTAGACTGCTTTCTGGTTAAAGGGCACCAGATAGTTGATGTCTTCAGCCGGAAAACGGGGTTCGGCCGGCTTCGCCACCCGGAACGCTTCAGGGTCATAGGAGGGCATGCCAGCCATGCATTCCTTAATCGCGTCAAGAACCCCCTCTTCGGTATCATAGACTTTGCGCATGAAGCCGGTGGCATCATGGTGGATTTTGGTACTACCGGGAGGCACCGCCTTGAACTGACGGGTCGATTCAATCAGCTGTTCAGCTCCTTCCACGTCAAAATGCCCTTTGGGGCTCATACCGCCGACAATGCCGCCGCCACCGACCGCCATATTGGATTTTTCATGGGCAAAAATAATCGCCGGACTGATGGCATGATAGCCGCCACCGGCCGGATTGGTACCATACATGCCGACAATGACAGGAATGCCTTTCTGGATCAGTTCCGCATGGCGGAAAAAGGTGCGCCCACCGGAACGGCGACCGGCATACACCTCTTCCTGCTCCGTCAGTTTGACGCCGCTGCAGTTCAGCACCCAGACCAGAGGAATGCGCAGCCGCTCGGCCAAGTCCTGAGCCCGAAAGATATTTTCCGCCTGCCCGGCAATCCAGGCACCTGCCAGAACTTTGTTATCGGAAGCAATGATGGAGGCATACTTGCCGGCAATCTTGCCGATGCCGTTAATGACACCGGTGGTGCCCTCAGCATTGAAAGTAGGGTCATGCAGCGTGTTGAGCGGCAGCCAGGTCCCCGGATCCACCAGATATTCCAACCGTTCCCAGGCAGTCTTCTCTCCCCGCTGGTGAAGCTTTTCAGCCGGGATGCCGGCATTCTTCACTTTATCCACCGCCGCGGCGACCGTTTGCTCCACTTCTTTGATTTTGGCCACACTGTCGGCCATCTTTTCTTTCTGATTCGCTTTTAACTCTTTGCCAAACTTGGGCATTTCTGCAAAATAGGAATGCATATCCGTGTCCCTTCATTCTGACTTTGATTAACAGCGGCCAACGATTCTCTCCAGCTGGCTGCGCATGGTTACAACAACACACCACCAAAAAATCGAAACTTAGTCACCCATGACATTGCGGGCAATGATCATCTTCTGGATATTTGATGTTCCTTCAACAACCTGGAAGGACTTGCTGTCCCTGAGGAAACGCTCCACCGGATACTCCGATGAGAAACCATAAGAACCAAAAATCTTGCAGGCCTCATTGGCGGCATGGACCGCAGCTTCGGCGGCAAAATACTTGGCCATCGAAGTTTCGAAAGTTGAACGCCGGGTCCCTTCATCCTTCAGGGTCGCCGCCTGGTACACCAGCAGCTTGGCTGCTTCATGTTCAACCACCATCTCAGCAATGGAGGCCTGGATCATCTGGAACTCACCAATGGGACGGCCGAACTGGGTCCGCTCCTTGACATACTGGACACAGGCATCGATACATCCCTGGCCGACACCCACGGCCCGGGCAGCACAGCTCAGACGGGTAACGTCAAGCATGTTCATGCAAATCTTAAAACCATCCCCGAGTTTACCCACCAGATTTTCCTTCGGAACCTCCACATCTTCAAAATAGATCTCGCCGGTGGGGGCACAATGGAGTCCAAGTTTGGTTTCGATGGGTTCCTGAACAATACCCTTACTCTGCATATCCACCAGGAAAGCGGAGATCCCCCGATGTTTCGGCTTGGCCTCCGGGTCGGTAACCGCATAGACAACCCCGAGATGGGCATGGGGAACATTGGAAATCCACATTTTATTGCCGTTGAGAACAAAGCAGTCATCCTTTTCCGCCGCCCAGGTTTTCATGGAAGCAACGTCAGAACCGGTATTGGGTTCGGTAATGGCAAAACAGCCAAACAAGTCGGCATTAATAAGCCCGGGGAGGTATTTCTTTTTCTGTTCTTCGGTACCAAAATTCAGCAGCACCGTCTGCAGGCCGTTCATCTGCATATTAAACGGCAATCCCCATGAAGGACTGACCCGGGCCAATTCCATGGCCATGATGCTGGCTGCCAGATGGCCAACCTCGGTACCGCCGTACTCTTCCGGTGCCAGGCAGCCGAAAAACCCCAATTCGGCCATCTCCTTCACCAGTTCCTTACGATAATAGTGATTTTTCTCGTCCTCTTCCATCGTCGGCCGGATTCGCTCTTCAGCAAAACGACGAGCCGCATCACGCATCATTTGTTGTTCTTCGGTTAACGCAAAATCCATCTCATCCTCCTTAAGAATTATTAAAAACCATCAACGGCAATCTATCCGCCATGTCAACCAGACACCAGCAAACTGGGGTGCTGACGCAAATCCCGTACCATCGCAACAGGCATACTAGCGGCTGGTGACCGCCTGGAGCACCAGCATATTCCGCCTAGAGTTGCAACCAGTTATCGCGGTCAGCCGGCCAGCGGCCTAAAAGCTGACTTCACCCCCCAAAGCATGCTGTGATTAATTTTTCAACCACTTCGGTTAAAAATCAACCCTTCTCAGTGGGAACGGCCATTCACAGTACCCCAGAAACCGGCCGCAGCTCTCAGTGCTTTTTCTTTTTCTTTTCCTTATGTTTTCCCGGTGGATAGGCCTGGCGATGCTCAACAAAATGCTCATACGGATACTCGGTTGCCAACTCAAGAGAGACGTACTCATCAATATCAAGATGAATACCAACCGGCAAACTAATCCCAGCCTGCCAGTGGCCATCAGCAAAGTAGAAATAGAGACCACGGGATGCCTCGAAGTAGACATACGATGACGGGTAGTAACGGTACTCGTGCTGCCGGGCGTTACGCCCATGGGCCGGTGCCCAGGGAGGCGGCCCCCCTTTTTTCACCTCATGATATGGTGGTTGAGGAGCCGAGGAACCAATCACAACCGCTCCCCGGTCAACAGCACAACCGGCAAGGAGCAGCAGGGCAACAGCAAGCGTGACAAACCTCAAAGAATCTGTTCTGCACATCACCAGCCTCCTCTCCTACAGAAAACAACCAGGTGAAAATAATCACTTTATGGATATAATAGGACTGCGATGAAATGTCAACCTTATCCGCACCGTCCCTCCTGATAGCGGCTGCCAATACTATTTCACCCCCGCGGTAAACCGGTTGTCAACATCCATCAATCTGTGCTAACCGTCAGCAGCAGTCGGAGGTGCGCCACCCGTCGGCTCTGCTCCTGGGGCGCGAAACTTTTTCACAACAATAGCCAAAGGACCACACCATGGAACCCATAGCTGCCTTTGTCGCCGGGTTGGGACTCGGCATGGCAATTGTCATCTTGTTTTGCCTCCTGCGGCGGCAAAACATCAACGAGCTGACCGCCAGCCTGGTGGCCGCTGGGGAAGAGCGCCGCCGCCAGGAGAGCGAACTGCTGATCGGTCGTCTGAAAGACAGTTTCAGCACCATATCTCTGAATGCCCTGACACAAAGCACTCAGGAGTTCCTGAAACTGGCGAACGAAGCCCTCGGTAAACAGCTCACTGCTGGCAATCATGAATTAAGCGGCAAAAAAGCCCTGATTGATGAAACCCTGGGAGCAATGAAGCGAGAGTTGGATCAGGTGCAAACGCTGGTAAGCAGTCTTGAAAAAGATCGGGAGCTTAAATTCGGTGAGCTGACCAAACAGCTCCAGTTGACCAGCGAACAGACCGTGAAGCTGCATGAAACCACCGGCCTGCTGCAAACCGCACTGGCCGGCACGGGCAGCCGCGGCCAGTGGGGCGAACGGATGGCTGAGGATATTCTGCGTCTGGCAGGATTTATGGAGGGCGTCAACTATCTGAAGCAGCAAAAACTCACCGATGCCGCCACCCGGCCTGACTACACCTTTCTGCTTCCCAACGAACTGAAGTTGAATATGGATGTCAAGTTTCCCCTTAACAACTATATGAAATGCCTCGAAGCCACCAGCGACCCTGACCGTGTAACCTATCGGATGTTGTTTCTCAAAGATGTCCGCCAGCGCATCAAGGAGGTCACCAACCGGAATTACATCAATCCCAGCGACAACACCGTTGATTACATGCTGGTTTTCATTCCCAATGAACAGGTCTATGGCTTTATCCATGAACATGACCAAATCCTGCTGGACGATGCCCTCAAGCAGAAGGTGGTTCTTTGCTCGCCGGTTTCCCTCTATGCCATCCTGGCGGTCATCCGTCAGGCCGTCGACAACTTTCAGCTGGAGAAAACAGCGGCACAGATTCTTTCACTGATGGGGTCGTTCAACAAGCAATGGGACCGCTTCACCCAGTCGTTTGAAAAACTGGGCAGCAAAATTGAAGAAACCAGGAAGGAATATGATCTTTTGACCACCACCAGAAAACGGCAGTTGGATCGCCACCTGAACAAGATTGAAGATCTGCGCCGCCAGCAGGCAAGTCCCGCAAATGAATTCGAGACACCCTTGCCTGACAGCCCCGGAGAAGAAGTTGATCCGGAGTCAGCATAAAAGATTATGCCCCGATAATCTTGACCAGCACCCGCTTTTTTCTTCTGCCGTCAAACTCACCGTAGAAGATCTGCTCCCACGGGCCGAAATCAAGCTGGCCTTCGGTCACCACCACCACCTCGCGTCTCATGATCTGCCGTTTCAGGTGGCCGTCGGCGTTGTCCTCGTAGCCGTTGTGGCGGTACTGGGACACCGGCTCGTGGGGGGCCAGCTTTTCCAGCCAGCCGTCGAAGTCGTGATGGAGCCCAGACTCATCATCTTTGATGAACACCGAGGCGGTAATGTGCATCGCGTTGACAACGAGAAACTAGCACCATCAACATGTATCTCCTCATTAACGGGCATCTCGACAAACACCATCTCTTCGCCAATGAAGATTGTCTATACACTGCCAGCTTACGTCAGGAATGCGATAAGACACCCCTGACGTAAACCGGCAGTGTTACATAGCGAAAACAAACAATGGCTTTAGAA
>JAFGSY010000010.1 GCA_016934315.1 Candidatus Anaeroferrophillus wilburensis
CGGAGGTTCAAATCCTCTCGCCCCGACCAGTATGTTCAAGGGGTCAGCCTTAAGAGGCTGGCCCCTTTGTGTTTGTTGATAAACCTGCAATGGGAAAAGGTCCCACTCTTTAATTGCATTGTATATTTTATTTTTTTATGCCCACAGCATTGACTTTGCAAGTAAGTCGGCTATAGTAGACAATGAAAGAGAAGCTCTTGATTGTAGGTGCTTTTTCGGTTTTGATGTTGTTGGAACAGCATAAAGCCAAACCTATCGTGAGATAGGGACGGAAAGCCACGGGTTTCAGCTGAAACAGCCGGGTTGCCTTGAATGAGGTAGCCCGGTTTTTTTGTTGATAGAAAAATCAGGAGTTTCATGTTGATTTGGAGCTCCCGGGATGAAGTTCAGGCAGCCATCAAGAGGTGAAAAGGAGAACCCCATGGCCAGCAAGAGAATCTCTGAAAACCCTAAAAAAACAAGGTCCAATAGTGGTCTTCCGTTTTCATGGCATAGGCCGTTTATGGCGAAAAAAATTGTTTTTGCCTTCAGGGTTTTTTGCTTCAGAGAGCTGTTTTTTTTGGCAGCCATTGCATGCTGCCTGCCGTCGGCAATGGCTGCCGGTCCATGGATTCAGGATGGTAATACCATGACCTGCACCGGTGAGCAGCTAAATGGCATTGAGATTCACGATAACAGTCTGACGACGCTGAACGTCTTGGATCTTGATCCCAATCTCATCCAACCTGGTGGCCATGGGGTAAACGGTATTGCTTTCAAAAACAACGCGGGCGGTAATATCACCATCAACAGCGGTGAATCCCAGTCTTCTGTGGTCATCACCACGGTCACCGATCAGGCGTCCGGCATTGTTGCCGAGAGCAAGGGCAGCCCGCCACCGGCGCCCAACGATCCGTTATTGAATATTCCTATTCCCGGAACACCGGAGGTGTCCGGCGGGGTGGTCGGAGTGCTGAGCTTCAGCGAGATCACCACCAGTGGCAGCCATGCCCATGGGATAGCGGCCTACAGCAACACCACCGGCTACGGTGGTTCGGTGATCAGTTCGCTGGAAAACTTTTCCGATGCCGGGATTGTTTTCCAGGTAGTGTCAGTCAAAAATCCGGATGGATCGGAAGCGGGTGACTGGAATCAGGTGCAGGGGCGCATCCTGGAACTGGATGCTGATAACCTGTTTGTCGGCTACGGCGATGAAGCAGGGACCTTTACTTTGGCTGTGGATGGCAGTTGTGCTTTTAATCCCGGGACAGCATTTGATGATCTGGCGTTGGGTGAGTCTCGGACTGTTTCGGTGAGTTACGCCCTTGATGGCTATCGGGGTGGGGATCTGAAGCGTGAGGATATCAACGCGGAACTGTTTGCCACGGTGACCAGGACCGAGAGCGGTCTCGAAACAGTAACCCATGCCTACTTTGATGACTATGGCGAAAGCTCAAGGCCGCACGATGAGCAGCTGGTGCTGCCCGACCTTTATAGCTACGTGGGAGGCTTGATCGGCATTGCCAGCGAGGCTGGTGGGGCCGGCAACAGTGTTTCCGTGATCAATCAGGGAAGCATCGCCACCAGTGGTGCCGCTTCCCATGGCATCTTTGCCGAAAGCAGGGGCAACTCAGGTGGCGGCGGCAGAAACGGCGGCGGTTTCTGGAGCTTTGGCTCACGCAGACCGACGGCGGGGGGTGACGGTTCAGATGGCGGCAATGTTTCAGTAATCGTTGAAGGGATGATCTCGACCACCTATGAGACCAGTTTGGACAAGCCCGAGGATGCCGGCTACGGGGTGCTCGCAATCAGCCGGGGCGGCAATGGCGGCCGGGGTGGCAATGGCGGTACCTACTATGACGGCCGGCGGGGCGGCACCGGCGGTGACGGTGGTCTGGTGGAAGTTTTTGGCAGCGGCACGATTTCTACCCTAGGCAACTACGCTTCCGGCATCATGGCGGTCAGTCAGGGCGGTTTTGGCGGCAATGGTGGTGACGGCGGCTTTGTTACCGATGGCAGCCATGGCGGTTTTGGGGGCATGGGTGGGACAGTGGATGTCGATGGGAACTGGGATATTACGACTGAAGGGGAAAAGGCCCATGGGATCTGGGCAAAAAGTATCGGCGGCAATGCCGGCATGGGCGGCAGCGGTGGTTGGCTAGCCGGTCAGCCGGCCCCCGGAGGACAGGCAACCGACGGCGGTACTGTGAGCCTTTTCAGCGGCGGTATCATAGAAACATTTGGCAATGATGCGTTTGGTCTCTACGGCCAGAGTGTTGGTGGTTTCGGTGGCCAGGGCGGTAGCGGCGGCAGCATCTTCTATTCCTCCGGTGGCGATGGCGCCAGTGCCGGCAGCGGTGGAATGGTCACGGTCGTCAACACCGCTGACGGTATTGTTAGTACCCATGGAGCCCGAGCCCACGCGGTCTATGCCCAGAGTGTGGGCGGCGGCGGTGGCAGCGGCGGCGGTGCCGGCGCAATTGTTGGGGTTGGCGGCACCGGGGCGGCCGGCGGGCATGGTGGTGATGTGGATGTTGGTAATGATGGCCAGATTTTGACCTTTGGTGAAAACTCACGGGGCATCTATGCCCAGAGCATCGGCGGCGGCGGCGGCGACGGCGGTGATTCCGGCGGCCTGGTGGCTATTGGCGGGGCCGGCAGCGGCACCAGTGACGGTGGCCGGGTCACGGTTGTCAACACCGGAACCATTGCAACCGAGGGCGCGCAGTCGATTGCCATTTTTGCTGAAAGCATCGGCGGCGGCGGTGGTGACGGCGGTTCCAGCTCAGGTCTGGTGTCCATTGGCGGTGACGGTGGCGGTGGCGGTGACGCCGATAATGTTGTCGTTGATAACAGTGGCCAGCTTAAGACATTGCTGGAGGATTCCAGCGGTATATTTGCTCAAAGTGTTGGTGGCGGCGGTGGTAACGGCGGTGGTTCCTACAGCAGCGGCGGGTCGGTCAGCGTTGCTATTGGCGGCAATGGGGCCGAAGGGGGTGATGCCGGTGAACTGGTGGCGGTGACCAGCAGCGGTTCCATTGAGACAGCCGGGGAGCGTTCCCATGGTATTTTTGCCCAGAGTGTGGGCGGCGGTGGCGGCAATGGCGGTTATGCCATCAGCATGTCCCAGGGTAGCGGTTTGTCGCTGAGCGTTGCTCTGGGCGGCAATGGCGGTCTGGGGGGTGCCGGCAACGCGGTGGTCATCGACAGTGAGAGTTTGATTGTTACCGAAGGATCGGATGCCCACGGTATTTTTGCCCAGAGTGTGGGCGGTGGCGGCGGTTCCGGTGGTTTTAGTGTTGCCCTGGCAACCGGCGGTTTTGCCGGCTCTTTGGCCATGGGCGGTCAGGGAGAGGCCGGTGGTGATGCTGGCGAGGTGACGGTTGACAGCAGCGGGATGATCGATACTTCAGGCAACCATGCCTACGGCATCTTGGCGCAGAGCGTCGGTGGCGGCGGTGGTGATGGTGGTTTCAGCATTGCTGGGGCTGCCGGCGGTGGTGCGGTAAGTCTTGGTTTTGGCGGCAGCGGCAGCGGTGGTGGTGACGGCAGTATGGTGCTGCTCACCAGTGGCAGCAGTATTACGACCCGGGGGACGGATGCCCATGCCATGGTAGTGCAGAGTGTGGGTGGTGGTGGCGGTTCGGGTGGTTTCAGTGGTGCCGGCGCTGTGGGTGGTGTGGGTGCCGGGTTGAGCTTTGGCGGTTCCGGTGGCGGCGGTGGCGAAGGTGGCCAAGTCAGTCTCAGCAGCCTTGGTGAAACCATGGTAACCTTTGGTGATCATAGCTATGGGATGCTGGCGCAGAGTGTGGGCGGCGGCGGTGGTGATGGCGGTTTCAGCATCGGCCTTGGGGCCGGCAAGTTTTCCGGTGCCTTCAGTATGGGTGGCAGCGGTGCCGGTGGCGGCAGCGGCCACGAGGTGAACCTCTATAGTGAAAGTGCTGTTATCACTGAAGGCGATGACGCCCATGGGATTGTCGCCCAGAGTGTGGGCGGTGGCGGTGGTTCCGGTGGTTTCAGTATTGCGGTTGCTCTGAGCCTCGAAGGAGGGATTGCTGCGAGCCTGGGTGGCTCCGGAGGCGGCGGTGGTGATGGGGGTGCCGTATTTGTTGGCGGTGATCCTGCTGCCGGCCAGCAGGAGGCTATCCACGGTGATATTGCGACGTTTGGTGATCATGCCTATGGCATTCTGGCGCAGAGCGTGGGCGGCGGCGGCGGTGACGGGGGTTTCAGCATTGCCGGGGCCTTGAGTCTGTCCGGCCCGACGGCCGCTTTCAGCCTGGGTGGCAGTGGCAATGGCGGTGGTTTTGGCAGTAATGTTGAACTTTACAGTATGAATACTATTACTACCGTAGGCACCGATGCTCACGGGGTCGTTGTTCAGAGTGTGGGTGGTGGCGGTGGTTCCGGAGGATTCAGTGTTGCCGGCGGAGCTTCGGCGGGCAGTGTCGGCATTGGTGCCAGTATTGGCGGCAGTGGCGCCGGCGGCGGTGGTGCCGGTATTGTTACCGCCGACCTGCAGGGTGATATTGCGACGTTTGGCGACCACGCCTATGGCATTCTGGCGCAGAGTGTGGGCGGCGGCGGTGGTGACGGTGGTTTCAGTATTGCCGGGGCAATCAGTAAAGGCCCGGCGGTCACCTTCAGCCTTGGTGGCGGTGGCGGTGCGGGTGGTAGCGGCGAATTGGTCGATGTCAGCAGCACCGGCGATATTTATACCGATGGTGTCGATTCTTACGGACTTTTTGCCCAGAGTGTGGGTGGTGGCGGTGGTTCCGGTGGTTTCAGTATTGCCGGCAGTTTTGCTGCTGACAGTGGCGGCCTCAGTGCCAGTCTGGGCGGTTTTGGCGACCAGGGTGGTGACGCCGGTGAGGTGATTGTTGACCAGCGCGGCATGATTACGACCCGCAGCGATGGATCTCACGGCCTAGTGGCCCAGAGCGTCGGCGGGGGTGGTGGCGCCGGCGGTTTTTCCGGTGCCATTACCGGTGCCTTTGGCGATGGTGCCAGTGTTGCCCTGAGTGTCGGTGGTTTTGGTGGTGAGGGCGGTGATGGCAACCTGGTAGATGTCGATAATAGTGGTCCTGTTTCTACTCTCGGTGCCGGTGCCTACGGTATTCTGGCTCAGAGCGTCGGCGGCGGCGGTGGTGACGGCGGCGACAGCGTCAGCGTCGCCATTGGCAAGGAAGATAAGCAGGTCAATCTGTCGGTTGCCGTTGGTGGCTTTGGCGGTCCTGGCGGTACCGGTGGCAGCGTTGAACTTGACAATCAAGGACTGGTGCAGACCGCCGGCAGCAAAGCCCATGGCATCTATGCTCAGAGCGTCGGTGGCGGCGGTGGTAATGGCGGTTTCAGTGCCACCGGTTCTCTCAGTGCCGGTACCAGCAGCAAACAATTGGCGGTTGCTATTGGCGGTTTTGGTGGACCCGGCAGCAACAGCGGATCGGTGACCGTCGCCAACAGCGGCGATATTATGATTAGTGGTGAGCAATCAGCCGGCATCTATGCTCAGAGCGTTGGTGGCGGTGGTGGCGACGGCGGCTTCAGTTTTGCCGGTTCCTTTGCCGGCCCGGAGGCGAAAAATCTTTCGGTGGCGGTCGGCGGCTTCGGCGGCGATGGTGGTTACGCCGGTGCGGTGGTGGTGAACAACAGCGGAATCATCGATACGATTGAAGATTTTTCCCATGGCATTCAGGCCCAGAGCATTGGTGGCGGCGGTGGCAATGGGGGGACGAGTGTTGCTCTAGACTTTGGTGTTTCAACCAAGAGCGGCGCTAATCATAATGTTGCCGTTTCGGTGGGTGGCAGCGGTGGTGATGGCAATACTGCCGGTACGGTGGAAGTGGTCAACAGCAACATGATTACTACACGGGGTATTGCCTCCCATGGTATTCAGGCCCAGAGCCTCGGCGGTGGTGGTGGCAACGGTGGCTACAGCCTGGCCGGGACGATTAGTTTTGAGAAAAAAACCGGTGATGATGAAGCCAAACAGCCGGTTAATGTCAGCATGGCGATTGGCGGCGGCGGCGGAGACGGCAATGATGGCGGTTCGGTGGACGTCGAAAACAGCGGTGTCATTGATACCTCCGCCGATGGTTCCCATGGTATTTTTGCCCAGAGCATCGGCGGCGGCGGTGGTACCGGCGGCTGTTCGCGGGCACTGACCCTGGATGTCAACCCTGAAGACTGGATCCCGACGTTTGAAAAAGAAGATTTCAATGACTTTTGCTCCGATTTGTTCAGCACCTGGAATCTGGCGGTCGGCGGTGCCGGTGGTGGCGCCAGTGACGGCGGGCTGGTGACGATTACCAACCAGAATGTCATTATTACCCGAGGTGCCGACGCCCATGGTATTTTTGTCCAGAGCATCGGCGGCGGTGGTGGGGCAGGGGGCGATGCTGCCCATGGTATTCCTTTTGTCCCCACTTGGCTTGAACCTTTTCTTGAACTGACGCCGCTAAAAGGCCTGGAGGATATGCAGATCGTGGTCGGTGGTTCTGGCGGCAGCAGCGGCAATGGCAAAAAGGTCAGTATTAGCAATGAAAGTGATGTTGCAACCTTCGGTGATGGTTCCTGTGGCATTTTTGTCCAGAGCATCGGCGGTGGTGGTGGGGTTGGCGGCAGTGGTGCCCAGGGTCTGGTGGGCAATATCGGTATAGGTGGCGCCGCCGGGGCTGCCGGCAATGGTGGTGAGGTGGCGGTTAGCCATGATGGCCGGATCGAAACCGCTGGCGCGGCCGCCTACGGCATCTTTGCCCAGAGTGTGGGGGGTGGCGGTGGGATGGCTGGCAATGTTGATCGGGGGTTGTTTGATCTTGGGATTGGCTATTCATTTGCCCAATCCGGTGGTGGTGGCGGTGACGGTGGTCGGGTTGAGGTTGTCAGCCGCGGTGATATTGTCACCAAAGGTGAGGGTGCCAACGGCATTGTTGCCCAGAGTGTGGGCGGTGGCGGTGGAATCGCCGGTGATACGGGCCTGGGCATCGGTTTTGCCGGCAGTGTCGGCGGTGATGGCTCAGGGGGCGTGGTCAAGGTCACCCATGAGGGAACCATTAGCACCAGTGGTGCTCATTCCCACGGTATTGTCGCCCAGAGTGCCGGTGGCAATGATGTTGGTGGTGCCGTTACCATAACCCTTGCCGGTGATATTACGGTTATAGGTGATGGTTCCGATGCTCTTGTTGCCCAGAGCCGCGGGGATCAGGGCGGCGGGATGATTACCGTACAGATCAGCAGCGGCACCGTGCAGGGAGGTGGAGGTTCTGCTGCCGGAATACGGATTATTGACGGCAATGATAACCTGCTTACCAACGAAGGGACGCTTCTAGCTTTGAGCGGGAGTGCAATTATTGCCGGAGATTGCAACGATACCGTCAGCAATGGTGGCACGATTATCGGTTCGGTTGATTTGGGTCTGGGCTCTAATGCGTTCAACAATCGAGCCGGCGGCCGTTTTGAAGCCGGGCCAATGATTACGATTGGTGCCGGCAATCAATTGTTAAATGCCGGGGTGTTATCTCCGGGAGGTAAGGAAACTTTTCAAACCACGGTGTTTTCTGGTAACCTGGTGCAAGCGGATACGGGGGTTGTAGAGGCCAATATTTCCGGTTCCGGTGTCCATGACCAACTGCTGGTTGATGGTGCCGTTTCGCTTGCTGGAACCTTGTCGGTGATCAGGGGGCAAGGCCCCTATTTTGATGGAACCTCTTACGAGCTTATCAGAGTGGATGATCCCGGCTCCATGACCGGGAGTTTTGGTACCTATGACCTGCCTGAAGCCAAACCGCTGCTCAGCTTTCAGGTCAATGAATTGCCTGAGGCCGTGCAGTTGGAGACCCATGCCCCTAGCTTTACAACGGTGGCCGAAAATCCGATGGAGCTGTCCCTGGGCAAGTGTTTTGATGATACCCTGCTGTCAGCCGACGGTGATTGGTCAACCATTCTTGCTGAGTTTCAGCTGCTGTCGGCTGATGACTTTGCCGAAGCCTTCCTGTCCATCAGTCCAGCCGCCTACGGCAATGCCACCAGCGTGACCGAAACTGTTGCTCAGGAATATCTCCGTGCCTTGGAAAAGCGGCTTGGCGGCCTGCGGATGACCAACAACGGCCTTCGTGCCCAAACTGATAATGAACCACTGCTGCTGGCCTATAACGGTTCGGACGCGGGCATCGGCCAACTGTTAAACAGAGGCTTGGAGCCGGAAAACCCGCAGTACGGACTGTGGCTTGACGGATTCGGACGCTGGGGAGATGAGGATGGCAGCAATGGTTTTCACGGTTTTGATTACCGGGTGGCCGGCATCTTGGGAGGTTTTGATTATCTGTTGACGGATCAGCTTACGGTTGGCGTAAGCCTGGGGTATTCCCGTACCGATGTAGATCTTGACGGCAGCCTGGGAGACAGCGATATCAACAGTACCTTCGGTTCCCTGTATGGTAGTTATGTCCAAGGCAGCACCTACCTCGATGCGGCCTTGTCCTATGGCAGACAGCATTATAAAAACAGTCGGCTTGCGGTTGTCGGCCCGCTGCTGCGCATTGCCCGGAGCCATCACGATGGTGATCTCTATGGAGCTTTTGTTGAAGGGGGCTATGTGCACCGGCTTGATGGATGGGCTTTAAGTCCTTTTGTCTCCTTGCAGTATGCCGTTCTGAATGAAGATGGTTTTTCTGAAACCGGCGCTGACAGCTTAAACTTGACCATTGGTGATCGGTCTGCCGACTCCCTTTCTTCAGAGTTGGGGGTCAGGGTTGCCCGGGTCATCGAGCGGCCGGAAGGACAATGGATTCCTGAACTTTCCCTCTCATGGCTGCATGATTTTGATCTTGATGATCAGATGATCAGCGCTGCTTTTGCCGGTGCGCCGGCCAGTGAATTTACCATTGAAGGTCAGGATCTGCAAAAGGACAGTGCTATGATTGGTGGGGCTGTCTCTCTGGTTCGCAACGGTGGTTGTTCACTGTCCTTACGGTACAGTGGTGAGTTTCGTGGCAGTTATAAGGCACATGGGTTGGTGGCAAAAATCCGTTACAAATTCTGATGTCGGATCATCCATCTGCCATTTCCTGCCAGGCCTTTTCAGTCACCGGCTGGTGGTACAAGAGTGAGCAAAGATCTGTGCGTTGTAGTTTCTCACAGCTTCATGCAGCTTGTATTGCCCGATCAGGGTTGTAAGTTGGCAGCAGAAAAAAACAAGAGATATGATTGACGGGCAGGGGATTTCCTGCCCGTTTTACTTGCGGGAAATGGCCCAAAGCTTTCTGCCGTTGTGGGAATTGGCGTTTGACAAATACCCTCTGGCACCGTATCTTTTCTGTAGAGGTGAATTGCTGTTAGCCTCTTTTAGTATTATCCTTTCAGCCTTTTGCCGGGAGAAGGGGATGTCTGATCAGGCCGGACTGTCAGCTGCTGTCCACGGTAGATATGCACATGAGGTGGTGTTTGCCGCCGCCGGGCTGACAAAAGTCTACCAGATGGGCGAAGTCCAGGTTCATGCCCTGCGCGGGGTTGATCTGACTCTCTATGCCGGTGAACTGGTGGTGTTGCTGGGGCCTTCCGGCAGCGGTAAATCCACTTTGTTAAACATCATCGGTGGCTTGGATGTTCCCAGCAGCGGTACCTTGCGCTATCAGGGCCAGGAGTTGATTGGTGCGTCCGACCGGGAGCTGACCGATTTCCGACGCCATCATATCGGTTTTGTCTTCCAGTTTTACAACCTGATCCCCAGCCTCACCGCCCGGGAGAATATTGCGGTGGTTACCGAAATCTCGCCGGCGCCGATGGCGCCGGCGGCAGCACTGGAGCTGGTCGGTCTTGGGGACCGACTGGATCATTTCCCGGCCCAGCTTTCCGGCGGCGAACAGCAGCGGGTGGCCATCGCCCGGGCGATCGCCAAAAATCCTTCTGTGCTCCTTTGCGATGAGCCCACCGGGGCCCTTGATTCCACCACCGGTATTGTGGTGCTGGAAGCGCTGGCCCGTATCAATCAGGAATTGGGCACCACCACGGTGCTGATCACCCACAATGCCGTTATTGCGGAGATGGCTGACCGGGTAATCCGTTTGGCGGATGGTATTATTGTCGGGGTCAACTATCCGGAGCGCAAGAAAAGTCCCAAAGAATTGAACTGGTGATCAAGGCAAGGTGTTCATGAACTCTCTGGATCGCAAACGATGGCGTGACTTCTGGCATCTTCGCGGCCAGGTGGTTGCCATTACCCTGGTGGTTGCCAGCGGGGTGGCCATCGCTATCATGTCCCTTTCCACCCTCTACTCGCTTCGCCAAACCCGATCGCTCTATTATCAGCAAAATCGTTTTGCCGAGGTGTTTGCCGAGCTCAAAAGGGCGCCGGAGTCCCTGCGCCGTCGTTTGGCAGCAATTCCCGGCATGGGTATAGTTGAAACGCGGGTGGTGGCGGCTGCCAGCCTGAGAATTGCCGGTTGTGATGAACCGGTTACCGGCCAGCTGATTGCCATTCCCGAACAGCGTGATGTCTGGCTTAACCGGCTGACGGTGCGGCATGGCCGGCTGGTGGAGCCTGATCGGGATGATGAGGTGGTGATCAGTGAGTCGTTTGCTCGCGCCCACCGCTTTTCTCCGGGGGATACCCTGACGGTGATTATCAACGGTCGGCAGCAAAACCTGGAGATTGTCGGCATTGCCCTGTCGCCCGAATTTGTCTACGAGGCGAAACCCGGTTCTTTGCTGCCCGATTACAAACGTTTCGGCATTCTTTGGCTCGGACGGAAAGCCTTGGAAAATGCCTATGATATGGAGGGGGCGTTCAATAATGTGGTGGCCACCCTGGGGTCGGGGGCGGTCATTGGCAGTGTGGTTGACCGGCTGGATCAGTTGCTGGAACCCTACGGTGGCCAGGGGGCGTACGGGCGCGCTGAGCAGTTGTCGCACCGCTATCTCAGCGAGGAATTTCGCCAGCTGGAACAGATGGCCACCATCTATCCGACTATTTTCCTCGGGGTGGCGGCTTTCCTGCTCCATGTGGTGATTTCCCGGCTGGTTCACACCGAACGACAGCAGATTGCCATTCTGAAAGCGTTCGGCTATCAGAACGGGGTTATTGGGCTGCACTATTTCAGACTGGTGATGATGATCGTCCTGGTGGGGGTTGCCTGCGGTGTTGCCGTCGGTGTGTGGCTCGGGCGGCATTTGAGCGAACTCTATATGGAGTATTACCGCTTTCCCTTCCTCTCCTATACGGTGAGTCCAGGTGTTGTGGCCGCGGTGGCGGCGGTGACGGTACTGGCTGCGGCCCTGGGGACCGTCTGGTCAGTGAGTGGCGCTGTCCGATTGCCGCCGGCGGTTGCCATGCGCCCGGCACCGCCGGCAGTCTATCGGCCAAGCTGGCTTGAACGTCTGGGGCTGCAGCGTTTTTTCTCCCAGCCGGCCAGGATGGTTATCCGCCATCTCGAACGCCAGCCCCTGAGAAGCGGACTTACCATTATCGGGATTGCCATGGCCGGGGCTATCCTCATGGTCGGCAGCATTTTTCAGAATTCCATCGAATATCTGGTTGATGTTCATTTCGGTCTGGCCCACCGGGAAGATCTGACGGTTGCCTTTGTTGAACCGACGGCCAGCCGGTCCCTCTATGAACTGCAGCGTTATCCCGGCGTCATTTGGGGGGAAGTCTATCGCACCGTGCCGGTGCGTTTGCGCAGCCGGCACCGCCAGTACCGTACCGCAGTGATGGGGGTTCGGCCGGAGAATGAACTGCATCGCTTGCTTGACCGCGACCTGCAGCCGTTCCAGCCGTCGCCGGCCGGCATCATGCTTACCGACCAGCTGGGCAGCATCCTCCAGGTCAAGGAGGGCGACCGGCTGACGGTGGAAGCCTTGGAGGGGCGTCGTCCGGTGCGGGAGTTGACCGTCGCCGGGCTGGTGAAGGAATATGTGGGGGTTTCAGCATATATGGAGCTGGCTGCTTTGAACCGCTTTATGGCGGAGGGAGAGCTGGTCTCCGGGGTCTATCTGCGGGTTGATGAGGACCGGTTACCGGCAGTCTATGCGGCGTTGAACACCATGCCCCGGGTAGCAGGGACGGTGGTTCAACGGCATGCGGTGGAAAGCTTCTATGAAACCATGGCTGAACAGGTGCTGATTTTCACCTTTTTTGTGACCATGTTTGCCGGTATTATCGCTTTCGGCGTGGTCTACAACAGTGCCCGGATTTCCCTGGCCGAGCGGGGACGGGAGCTGGCCAGCCTACGGGTTCTGGGTTTCAGCCGGCGGGAAATTTCCGCCATACTCCTGGGGGAGCTGGCGATCCTGACTCTGGCGGCGATTCCCCTTGGCTTTCTGGCAGGGTATGGTTTATGCTTCTACATCATTTCATATCTGCAGACCGATTTGTATAGGATTCCCCTGGTGATTGATGGTTCTACCTATGCCTTTTCAGCCGTCATGGTTTTGCTGGCCGCCGGCATTTCAGGATTGCTGGTCCGTCGGCGTCTGGATCATCTGGATTTGATCGCCGTTCTCAAAACAAGGGAGTAACATGGCTGTGCAGTGGCGAAAATATGTGTTCATAACCATTGGTATCGGGTTGGTGGTGCTAGGTATTGTCTATGGTTTCTGGCCACGACCGGTGATGGTGGAAACAGCTGCGGTTGAGCGGGGTCCCCTGACGGTTACGATTGCCGAGGAGGGCAAGGCGAGGGTCGTTGATCGCTATCTGCTGTCAGCTCCGATTGCCGGTTTTGTCCGCCGGCTCACCTGGGATGTGGGGGATAAGATTGGTGTCGGTGAAAGGGTGGCTGAGCTGCTGCCGCTCACGGAGGAGATGCTTGATCGTCGCAGTCGTGCCCAAGCCGAAGCAAAGGTTGCCGCTGCCCGGGCAGCATTACAGGCTACCCGTGAGCAGGTTGTTGCGGCCCGGGCAGCGATGGAACTGGCCCAAGTGAAGGAAGCGCGGCTGCAGCAGCTGGTGGCTACCGACAGTGCGGCGCGGGAATCGCTGGATGAGGCAGAAAGCCGGGCCAGAACTAGCGAGGCAGCGCTGCGGTCAGCTGAGTTTATGGTCCAAGTTGCCGGCTATGAACTGGAGGCGGCGCTGGCGGTGCTGCAGATCTCGGCTGCGGAAATGGTTCCCGAACCACGTGAGCAAGTGGTAATCAAGGCGCCGGCAGCTGGCAGGGTCCTGGCGGTCTACCATGAAAGTGCCGGCGTCGTTGGAGCTGGAGAAGCACTGCTGGAAGTGGGCGATCCCCGTTCCCTGGAAGTGGAGGTAGATCTTTTGTCAGCTGATGCAGTACGGGTAGCTGCTGGAACCCCAGTGATTTTTGAGCACTGGGGAGGGGAAGACCCGTTGCATGGCGTGGTTAAAAGGGTGGAACCCCGTGGTTTTACCAAGATATCAGCCCTCGGGGTGGAGGAACAGCGGGTGCTGGTTATTGTTGATTTTACCTCGTCTGCAGAGGAGTGGGAGCGTCTGGGTGACGGCTATCGTCTGGATGCCCGCTTTATCCTGTGGCATGACGATGATGTGCTGCAGGTGCCGAGCAGCTCCCTCTTCCGGGAGGCAGGCCGCTGGGCGGTGTTTGTTGTCGAGCGGGGCCGGGCTCGCCAACAGCTGGTGGAGGTTGGCCGGCACGGCGGACTGCAGGTCCAGATCCTTGCCGGCCTGGCAGAGGGTCAGCAGGTCATTATCCACCCTTCCGCCAAGGTTGAGGCTGGCCGGCGGATTGCCCGCCGCTGATGAAACTGCCTTTTATTTCGCCCGTTTCTGGAAGTGGTAGACGTTTCCGGCTTCTCCTGTCGGTTGCTGGAAGAATGTGGGGGTGATGGTAGGATGAACAGCCAGCCGGAAGCAAACCCATCCCTGCAACGGGTGATCACCCTTCCTTTCCTGATTTTTTATGGTTTGGGGAATATCGTCGGAGCGGGGATCTACGTTCTCATCGGTGAAATTGCCGGCATCGTCGGCTACCAGACACCATTTTCCTTCTTGATCGCCCTGTTTGCTGTTCTTGGTACCGCTTTCAGCTATGCCGAGTTGTCCTCCTGTTTTCCTGTCAGTGCTGGTGAAGCTGTTTATGTTAAAGAAGGCTATGGCAGTGACAGCCTGGCGATTTTTATCGGTTTTTTGATCATTTGCAGCGGTTTGGTATCGTCGGCTACCTTGATCAGGGGATTTTATGGCTATTGTGCGGTTTTTTCCGGGCTGACCGAGTATCAGATTATTGTCCTGATTGGGGTGATCCTGTTCCTGATTGCCGTTTGGGGAATCGGTACATCGGTGGCCATCGCATCCCTCTTTACCCTGGTGGAACTGGGGGGGCTGCTAGTCATTATCGTGGTCGGCAGCGGCCTGATCCAGCAGCAGGGAACTTCCTTCTGGGAGTTGGTTCCGCGGGGCTTCTCTGCCTGGCCGGCCATCTTCTCGGGGGGGTTCATTGCCTTTTATGCCTTTATTGGCTTTGAAGATATGGTCAATATTGCCGAAGAGGTCAAAAATCCCCGGGTAGTGATGCCCATGGCGATCATTGCTGTCCTGCTCTTATCGACGATTCTCTATTGTGGAGTGGCAATGGTGACCGTGCTGGCGGTTGATCCGGCTGAACTGGCCCGGAGTCGAGCCCCGCTGGCTGCTGTTTACAGTGCCGCTACTGGTCGGCCGGCCACGATCCTCAGCCTGATCGGCATGGCGGCAGTGATCAATGGCGCCCTGGTACAGATGATCATGGTTGCCCGCATGCTCTATGGTATGAGTCGGCAACACTGGCTGCCGGCCCTGTTTTCCAGGGTGAACCCGGTTACCCGCACCCCGGTCCAGTCGACTGCTTTGGTGGTGGCAATGGTAGTGCTTTTGGCCCTCTGGCTGCCGGTGTTGACCCTGGCCAAGCTGACCAGTTTTTTTATTCTCATCACCTTTACCTTAGTTAACGGGGCTCTGATTCGTATCAAAAAACATCATATTACCCGCTCGGATATCATGGTCATTCCTCTGTGGGTGCCTTATGCTGCCATTGTCATTAATTTCCTGCTGCTGGGCAGTGAGTTGATGGCCTTGATGAAAGGTTTTTTTCAGGTTGTATGATGAGGGTGTTGCCGACACCCGTTATCTTCCTGGCTTTTTTGAGCACAATATAACTTCTTGTCTTTATAGCTTATTTTTGCTATGCAGATGGGCTTGTCTTAATGAGATGGGTGAATGGTTTGCAGCAGAGAGTCGTCTTCAGGACTTTCGCCGCTGTTGTTGTATGATTCAGAAAAATATTTTTTTACATCAAAGAGGTGGAGGAAGTATCCATGGGGTTACGGATAATCGTAACGGTTAAGCAGGTGCCGGATACTCATAATGTGTCCGGAGATGCAATGAAAGAGGATGGTACGGTCAACCGGGCGGCGCTACCGGCAATTTTTAATCCGGAAGATCTCAATGCTCTGGAAGAAGCTTTGAAAATCAAGGAGGCAATGGGAGGTACGGTTACCTGCATATCCATGGGGCCGCCCAATGCTGCCGAGGTGTTGAAAGAGTGTCTCTATCGTGGTGCCGACGATGTCATTCTGGTCTCTGATCGGCGTTTTGCCGGGGCTGATACCCTGGCGACATCATACGCGCTCAAATGTGCCATTGAGCAGGTGGGGGAATACGATCTTATTCTCTGCGGCCGGCAGGCGATTGACGGTGATACCGCCCAGGTAGGACCCCAGATTGCTGAAAAACTTGCCATTAATCAGTTGACCTGTGTGGGTGCCGTGGTGGCGATTGACGCCCAGGAGATTGCAGTCAGGCGACTGGTTGAGGATGGCAGCGAGATCGTTAAAAGCCGATTCCCTGTACTGCTTACCGTTACGGGTGTGGCTAATGAACCTCGCTCAGCCGGTGCCAAGCGGGTGATGGCCTATAAAAATATCGGCAATGAGGCTTGTGCCGTTTCCTATGATGAGGCTTATCTGGTGCCCGGAGCCTGCCCAATGGTTAGCCATATCAAGGAGTGGAATCTGGAAGCGATCGGCGCAGATCCCGAGCAGTGCGGTTTCTCCGGATCACCGACCAAGGTGAAAAAAATTCAGAGCGTGGTGTTGACCGCTTGTGAAAGCAAACTGGTTGCCAATACCGATGCTGGCATCGGTGACTTGATGCATGAACTGATTGAAGAGAATATCATCGGATAGGAGTGGGGAATGGGTACGGGAAAAAATGTCATGGTGTTCATTGAAGCTAGGGATGGCTGTGTTGCCGATGTCAGTTTGGAGCTTATTTGTGCTGCCAGGCGATTGGCGGCCAAACTGGGCTGTGAGGTTGAGGCTGTTGCTTTGGGTTGCAATCTGAAAACAGTGCTGGAAAGTCTTGGCCAGTATGGTTGTCAGCGGGTTTTTTATACTGATGATAGTCGATTGGCTCGTTTCACTTCCGTTCCGTATGCCAAGACGGTTGTGCAGACGATTAAAAGCCACCAGCCGCGAATTGTCCTTTTCGGGGCAACCACCATGGGCCGGGATGTTGCTCCCCGGGTGGCTTCGGCATTGAAATGTGGTTTAACTGCTGATTGCACCGATTTGCAGATTGGCGAACACCAGATCAAGGATGTTGTTTATCAGGATACTCTGCTCCAGATCCGTCCTGCCTTTGGCGGCAATATTGTCGCAACCATCGTTTCACCCGAAAGCGTGCCCAGCATGGCAACCGTTCGCGAAGGGGTGATGAAAATGACTGCCCCGGAAGTCGGCAAAACTGCCGAGGTGGTTATGACGCCATGCCTGGTTGCCGACGATGATTTTTTGACTGAGGTGCTTGACGTGGTGCGGGAGGAGAAAAAAGTCAATCTGAAAGCAGCGCAGATCATTGTTTCTGCCGGGATGGGGGCGAGCGACCCTGATGCACTCGACAAAGTCAAGGAGCTGGCTCGTCTTCTGGGCGGTGAGGTCGGCTGTTCCCGACCTGTTGTCGATGCAGGGGTGTTGGACAAGGATCACCAAGTGGGCCAGACGGGGATGACCGTCCGTCCCAACCTTTATATTGCTTGTGGCGTTTCAGGGCAGATTCAGCATCGTGCCGGGATGTCAGAGGCCAAACGGATTATTGCCATCAATAGTGATCCCCAGGCACCGATTTTTTCCATTGCCCATTACGCAATTGTTGGTGATGTCAAAGATGTGCTGACCAGAATGGTCAAAGCCTATAAAACCAACGTTTAGGAGTCCGATAATGGCGAATTTTTATCGTGATAATGCAGATATTCTTTTTCATATGAAACATATGGACCTGGCCCGGGTGATTGATCTGCGGGAAGACGGGTTTGCCGAAAAAGATTTGTTCCCCTATGCTCCCCAGGATACTGCTGACGCCCGCGACAACTATGATCGGGTGTTGGCGATTGTTGGTGAGATTGCCGGCGAGTTTGCCGCTCCGAGAGCCCGGGAAGTGGACGAGGAGGGGGCTCACTTTGCCGATGGTGAGGTGACCTATCCCAGGGGAATCAGGGAAACGATGGAACGGATGAATCAGGCTGACATGGCTGGCTTCACCATGCCGCGCACCTATGGCGGCATTAATATGCCCATGACTATTTTTTCAGCGGCTATTGAGATGGTTTCCCGGGCGGATGCTTCGCTGATGCTGGTTTTCGGTTTGCAGGGACTGAGTGATACGATTGCCAAGTTTGGTTCTGAGGATCAGAAACAGCGCTATCTTCCCCGGTTTGCCACCGGCGAAGTGGTGGGTTCCATGGCGTTGACCGAGCCTGATTCCGGCTCCGATCTGCAGTCGGCCATGCTGCGGGCTCACCAGGATGAGGATGGCATCTGGCGGCTCAACGGGGTGAAACGTTTCATTACCAATGGCTGCGGCAAGGTTTCACTGGTGATGGCCCGTTCTGAGGATGGCAGCAGCAGCGGCCGTGGTCTGTCCCTGTTCATTTATGAGCGTGATCAGGATATGAAAATCCGTCGGATCGAACATAAGCTGGGGATTAAAGGTTCGCCAACCTGTGAGCTGCAGTTTAACAACGCCCGGGCGGAACTGTTGGGGCAGCGCAAATTGGGGTTGATAAAATATACCATCTACCTGATGAATGGCGCCCGTCTGGCGGTGGCTGCCCAGTCGTTGGGGATTGCTGAAGCTGCGTATCGTGAAGCCTATGCCTATGCCAATGATCGGGTGCAGTTCAAAAAACCGGTACGTGATTTTACCGCAGTCTATGAGATGCTCACCGATATGAAGGTGGCGATTGAGGCGGCCCGTTCATTGGTGTATGAAACCTCACGCATAGTTGATATCAAGGAGGGGATCGAAGATCGGATTGAGAAACATCCTGAACGGTCTGCTGATCTCAGGGATGACCTGAAACGCTATACTCGGTTTGCCTCCCTGTTCACCCCCCTGGCCAAAAGCTATGCTGCCGAAATGGCCAACAAGGTTTGTTATGATGCTATTCAGGTTCATGGCGGGGTTGGCTATACGAGCGAATTTGACGTGGAACGCCACTATCGGGATGCCCGGATTACCAATATTTACGAAGGGACCACGCAGCTGCAGGTGGTGGCTGCCATGGGTGGTGTTGTTGGTGGGGTGGTCTCCGAGCGCCTCAATGAATATGAGGAGGACTATGATTTTGCTCCGCTGGGCGATCTTTTCCTATCTGCCCAGCAGCTGCGTATGCTGCTGGAGCGGGCAATCTCCCATGTTAAAGAGCGTGGCGATGTGACCTTTCAGGAATTTCATGCAGCCCGCCTGGTGGCCATGACCTCCGATGTTATCATCGGTTACCTGCTGTGCATTACTGGCCTTCATTCGGAGCGCAAAAAAGTTGTTGCCCGCTTGTATATTGCTAAGGCGTTGTCGCGGGCCAAGGGGACGCTTGACTATATTCTCAATGATGATTGCAGTTTCATCGACTACCACACAACCGTCATTGATGCTGAGGAACAGCTCTAGCCTGGTGTGTCGTCCTTATCTTTCGAGATCATCAGAAAGCCGCGGTAACGCGGCTTTCTTTGTTTACTTTCTCCCTATCCAGCTGGGATGCCCCTTCCTAAAGTGTTGTTACCCATTTGACTACTGCGATTTGGTTGTTAAACTTAGATTAGAGCCTTTTTCTTGCCGGCCCCAAGGCATCTCGTGAATAGCCATCCAGGTTGTTTCTCCGGGTGTCCAAATCGCGTCACAGAATCCGAAATTTTCCGCATTGACAGCTTTGCCATACGCACTATTACTGGAGTAAGTGTTGTTGATCTTGAAGGGGTACGCTGTTTTTGCCATCGAAGTGCAGCAGTCTGAATAATGTTTTTAAAAAGCTGATTATGTTGCGGGAGAAAGGAGGTCCTGGATGTCGGTAGGAAAATTCTGCAATCGTGATGTGGTTATTGTTGAGCCAACGGCGACCATCGTTGAAGCAGCAAGGCTTATGCGCCATCACCATGTGGGTGGTCTGGTGGTTGTCGATCAGCAGGGAAGCAAGGTAGAGCCCATTGGGATTGTCACCGATCGTGACATGGTGGTTTCACTCATTGCGGAGCAGATTGATATCTCCCTCCTGACGGTCAGCGACCTCATGAGCGGTGAGTTGATCAGCGCCGTCGAGCATGACAGTCTGTGGGATACCATGCAGCGCATGGTGGGCGGCGGTATCCGCCGGCTGCCGGTGGTGAGCGACGACGGATCCTTGGTGGGGATTATCGCCGTTGATGATATCCTGGAGCTGCTGGCTGATGAGATGGGTGCCCTGGTGAGAATAATCCAGAGTGAGCAGGCAAAAGAGCGGGAGCTGAAAGTCTGAACGCTGTTTGCCGGTCTTGAAGGGGTGCAGGTTTTTGTTGCCAAACAAGTTGAGGAGGGATGAATATGCAAGTTCCCTTGCAAATTAGTTATCGCAACCTGGACCCATCACCGTCAGTGGAGGATGATATCCGGGAAAAGGCGGCTAAGTTAGATCAGCGGTACAGCGATATTATGAGCTGTCGGGTTGTGGTGGAGATGCCCCATCAACATCATCAGAAGGGCAAGCTCTACCATGTGCGGATTAATCTGACATTGCCCGGTGCGGAACTGGTTGTCAACCGGGAGCCGGACTTGCACCAGGCCTACCAGGATATCTATGTGGTGGTGCGTGATGCCTTTGCCGCCATGGAGAGGCAGCTGGCAGCCTATGTGGAGCGTCGCAAAGGGGAGATAAAAATCCATGAGCTTCCGCCCCATGGTCGGGTCGTCCGGCTCTATCCGGACCAGCACTACGGTTTCATTGAAACCTCCGATGGCCGGGAGGTCTATTTTCACGCCCACAGCGTGCTGCAGATGGATTTCAAGGATGTGGAAATTGGCGCCGAAGTCAGGTTCAGTGAAGAGATGGGCGACCATGGTCCCCAGGCAAGCAGCGTTCTCATGGTGGGCAAGCATCACCTTGTGGACTAGTAGTTCAGCAGGCTGGGCAGGAGATGCTTGGATGAAGAAACTGGGTGTTTCTGAATGCTTGGCGGGAGTGCTCCTGAAGCTGAATCTGGCAGCCCTTGAGGATGCAATGATTCAATATGGGGGCGCAAGATGGTGTTGTCGACAGAACCTATGGATGCCGCCCGTCTGATTTCACTGGCCCGCGGCAGTGAACAAGTTGACCTGCTTTTAACCAACCTGAGACTTGTTGATGTGATCTCAGGCGAAATTTTCCCCACGGAGATTGCCATTGCCGGCACGACAATTGCCGGCATTGGTTTCGGTTATGGCGGCCGTAAGGTTCTTGATCTCCAGAATCGATATGTTTGTCCCGGATTTATTGATGCCCACGTGCATGTGGAAAGTTCCCTGTTGCGCCCCTGTGAGTTTGCTCGGGCGGTGGTCCCCCATGGGGTGACGACCGTGGTGAGCAATCCCCATGAAATTGCCAATGTTTGTGGTCTCGAGGGGATCTATTTCATGCTTGCCGATGGCAAGCGGAGTCCTTTAACGACCTATGTCACTATTCCCTCCTGCGTCCCGGCAACCAATCTGGCAACGTCCGGGGCGGAGTTGTCATTGGCGGCAATCGCGCGGCTGCAGGCGGAACCGCAGGTGATTGGGTTGGGTGAGGTGATGGATGTTCATGGCCTGCTGGCTGGCGATGGACGGGTGCTCGCCGAGCTGGATCGTTTTCGCAGCCAGATTATTGACGGTCATTGTCCCGGATTACAGGGACGGGATCTGAATGCCTATGTGGTGGCTGGTATTACCTCTGATCATGAGTGCTCAACCGTTGCAGAGGCGCAGGAAAAACTGCGTGCAGGGATAAGCCTGTTCATTCGCGAAGGAAGTGTGGCCCATAATCTTGAGGCGCTGGCTCCGATGATTACCCCTGATAATGAGCGCTGGTTTTCTTTTTGCACCGATGACCGCCAGCCTATTGATCTGCAGGGTGAAGGGTCCATCGATCATCTGGTGCGGTTGGCGGTCAGTTATGGGGTGCCGCCGTTGACGGCTATTCGCCTGGCGACCATAAATCCGGCGGTGCACTTCCGTTTATCTGACCGGGGGGCGGTAACCCCCGGGAGGCGGGCTGACCTGATCGTTTTCAGTGATCTGCAGCGGTTGAAAACGGAGTTGGTGTTTCAGGATGGTGTGCTGCGGGCTCGTGATGGCGAATGCCTGTCGGCTGTCGCCGGTGATTGTGCCCAGCAGGATGCTGCATGGCAGATGCAGGATACGGTCCATGTTAACTGGTCCAGGGTTGATTGGCGAATCCCCCGGCAAGGGCCGCAGATGCGGGTTATTGGTGTCGTGCCCGGGCAGCTGTCTACGGAAACCTTGATGCTGGCTCCAGCAACCGCTGGTGGTCAGGTGGTGGCCGACCCCGAGAGAGACGTGGCTAAAATGATGGTTATCGAGCGGCATCGGGCTTCGGGCCGGGTCGGTCGGGGCTTTGTTCACGGTCTAGGGTTGCAACGGGGGGCGCTGGCCAGCACGGTTGCCCACGATCATCATAATCTCATGGTGGTCGGGATTGATAATCGTTCCATGAAGACCGCTGCCAGGACAGCGGCCGCCAGTGGTGGCGGTCAGGCTGTTGCTCTCGGTGACCATATTCTTGCCCATCTGCCGTTACCCATAGCCGGTCTGATGGCCTCGGCCTCACTCGAGGATGTCTGTTTTCAGGTTGGTTTGTTGACTGCAGCGGTCCACACTCTTGGTTCACCACTGCCTGATCCGTTCATGACTATGAGTTTTCTCGGACTTGAGGTTATACCGTCGCTTAAATTGACCGATCGGGGCTTGGTGGATGTCAACAGCCAAAGTTTTGTGCCCCTGTTTTCCGCCTCATGAGTCACAGTCATTGGCTGTGAAAGGATTTCCCGGAGCGTCATGGTGTCTCCACCCTCTTTTTGCTGTGAACTGTTAACCTGGTGTGCCGTTCAGCATCTGGCCCGCGAGCTGGCATTCAAGATACTCGCCTCCCGGTATCATCCTGATCTTATTGTGGCCATTGGTCGAGGCGGCTATGTACCGGCCCGACTGGTTGCCGATTATCTTCAGATATCGCAGCTGACCACCATTAAAATTGAACACTATACTATGGGTGCCCAGCGGCGCCGGTGGGCTAGCATCAGGTATCCCCTGAAAGTCGCGATTGCCGGCATGAAGGTCCTTATTGTCGATGATGTCAACGATACTGGTGAAACGTTGGCCTTGGCCAGCAAGCATCTCGCGATGCATAACCCAAGAGAGAACCGGACGGCGGTATTGCATCATAAAACCGTTTCCCACCTTCAGCCTGATTTTGCCGCTCGGCGGATTATCAAATGGCGCTGGCTTATTTATCCGTGGGCGGTGATTGAAGATCTTACCGGTTTTCTCAGCCGAATGGACAATAGACCCACGTCACCGACGAAGGTTGTCCGGCGGTTTGAGCGGGACTATGGAATAAAAGTTTCCCTGGTTATGGCGCAAGATCTCCTGGACCTGCTACCGCGACCGGGCCTTCCCCCCGCCGGTGGATGTTTCCCTGGATAATTTTTTCCGTTGAGTGTGCCCTGGCATCAATAATGCTGCCAGAATTCAGCTTCCCGCTCATTCAAGGCTGTGTTCCGAGATCCCCACCAGCCAGATGGAATACAAGCATGTAAAGATTCGCTTTCTCCTGTGGGTTTCTGCAGGTGAGGTGGTAGACATCATCAGCCGGCCAGTCTGCTGATTGATATGCAGTGGTGGCAGCCGTGCAGTAGTTTGCCCTTTACCGCTTTCTTCGTTGACAAATGCCGGAAAAGACCATTATGATGCCAGCCTGGTTGTGGCAGCCACTTCGCGAGGTGGACAATGAAAAAAACGGCACTTTTTCTTCTATTGCCGATTTTTTTGCTGGTTGTGGTATCGGCGGCCGGTGCTACGCCGGTAGCGGTCTATTTCAGCCCTGAGGGTGGGGCTGAACAGGTACTGGTTGAAAAAATAGACGGAGCAAAGACGTCTATCAGGGTGGCTGTCTATACCTTCACCAATCGAGTGTTGGCCCAGGCGCTGCTCAGAGCCCAGGAACGGGGGGTGGCGGTGTCGTTGATCCTTGACGGGAATGACGAAAGTGAATATTCCAAGGGATTCTATCTTTACAAGCGGGGAATTGATGTACGATATGCCCGCGGCCGACGGCGCAAAGGGAAAAAGGCATCATTCGGCTTGATGCATCATAAATTTGCTGTCATTGATAAAAAAACGGTCATCACCGGTTCCTATAATTGGACTGCTTCGGCGGAACAGTGGAATTATGAAAATCTGCTGATTGTCAATTCAGTTGAGCTGGCATTGCGATATGAACAGGAGTTTTGTGAGTTATGGGCCAACACCTTCGCCAAATAACCAGCCCCATTCTGGTCATTATCATCCTTTTTTCATGGTTGCCCGGCTGTGTTCGGGCACCGGTACGTCATTCCCTGCCCCAGCCTCCTGCCCAAAGGATTCCCACTGTGGATGAACCTGCATGGGAGCGGCAGGCCCGCCAGTTGGAGTTTGAGGGCCAGTATCTCGCGGCATATCTGCAGATCCATGATCCCTATTTCCGCTCACTGCGTCCTGATCTGCATCGATGGCTGGTACGCTTGCTTGATGCCATGTCGCTGGAGGACCTCGAGCGTGTCCGCGTGCAGGAGCAAAGTAATGAACTGCGCTGCCAGGTTCTGGCAGTGCTGAGTGATCGTTTGCAGACTATGGAGCCTGAAGACGCACGTGTTGTTCCCATCATAATGGAGATTCTTACCCACTGCACCCTGCCTGCCGCCAAACGCCATTCCTATGAACAGCTGCTCCAGCGCCTTTCCCAGGAAAAAAGGGAAAAGCCGCTGGTTGTTGGTTGTCTGCTACCGTTGTCAGGAGAATATGCCAGCTATGGCCAAAAAGTGCTGCGGGGGATGGAGCTGGCTTTGGAAGTATTTCATCATGGAGAGGAGTATGGGACTTTCCCCCCGCTCAAACTGTTGGTCCGTGATACCGCCGGCGAGGGTGAGCAGGCCAGGAGTTTGGTTCAAGAGCTTGATGACGAAGGTGTCAGCCTGCTGCTGGGACCGGTGACCGGCAAAGCGGCTCTCTATGCAGCCATTGAAGCAGACAGCAGGAGTATCCCCATTATTACCCTGACTCCCCGTTCCGGAGTTGCCGGCCGGGGGGACTATGTGTTTCAGCATTTTCTGACGATGCGCAATCAGGCCGAGCAGCTCCTTGATCTGGCGGTGGGTCGTTTGGGGATTACTTCCCTGGTCGTTCTTTACCCGGCGACTCTGTTTGGCCGGGAGTTCGCCGAGGTTTTTGAAACACTGAGTGAGCAGTGGGGTGCCGATCTGGTTCGGGTGGTGAGCTATGACCCTGCCAGCGATGATTACAGCCGCAGCATTAAAACCCTGATCGGCGAACAGCGGTATGCGGAGTACCAGCGAAAAAAGGATGAGTATGAGGCCTGGCTGGAGGCGAAAAAACAGCAGGAGAATGCTGCGGAGGTTGCTGAAGAAAAGAATTCCCTCCTGACGTTGGCGCAGGAAATAGGGCTGACAGAGGAAGGTCTTTTCGCCAAAGAGGTGGAGTTGGCAGCGTTTATGCCGCGCCCGATCCTGGAGCTTGATTTTGCCGGCATTGTCATCCCCGACTTTTATCAGCGGGTCCGCCTGCTGGCTCCGCAGCTGGCTTTTTATGATCTGACCGACTGCCGACTTTTTGGTACCCGGGGATGGAACTCGCCGCAGCTGGCTGATGATGCCGGCAACCAGGTGGAGGGGGCCTTGTTTGTTGATGCCTACTGTGATGATTGCGTGGAACCTCCGCAGCTGGCTGACTATCGCCAGCGGTATGGCGACATGTTTATGGAACCGGCGTCGGTGTATGACGCCTATGGTTTTGACACCATTGTCTTGGTGAACACCATTCTTGCCGGCCGAGAGCAGCACCAGGTGGCACCGGATTCCGCATGGTTGGTGGAGGCATTGAAAAATTTTCAAGACGTACCGATGGTAACCGGAATTACCTCGGTGCTCCCCGACGGTGAGGTGGCTAAAAAACTCCAGACCCTGACCTTTCAAAGGGGAGCTATTGTGGCCGAGGATGCCATATGCCGGGAAGGATGGGATTAGAAGACTTTTTGTTGATCAATAAAAAAATCTTATGGCCCAGAGATGCTAAAAAAGGCCGATCCTGAATCAGGGATCGGCCTTTTTTACGCTTACCAGCGGTCGGGAGGAGGGGATTAACCCGCAACCCGCATATAGACCAGAGCGTAAAGAAAGAGGAAGATCAGTGAAGCGCAGACGCCGATGCCGATGGGAATCCGGTAGGCGTTTTCATTATATGCCCTTTGCAGAAGAGTTTCCAAGACAGCATTCTTTCCCTGCAGCGATGCCCAGATCATTTCCAGGAGAATGTAGGGGTTTTTACTGAGCCGGCAGACAGTCTTGGTTTTCTCCGCAAAAGCCAGTTGGATCAGAAGGCGGAAACGGTTCAAGGGATAGAGGCAGAACAGCAACACCGCCCGGCCGAATTGGCGGTAAAACCAGTCCGTATCCAGAGTGATGGCAGGTTTGCCGGCCATCAGTTTGTCGAGATAGAGCCAGAAGCCGGCCAGGGTAAGGATCAGCAGCTGCAGGCTGGCCACTACATGACTGGGAGTATAGGGATGAAAATGGACCGGGTGAGGCAGCAGATCATAGAGCAGCTTGGGGTAGATGCCGGTCAGAATGCAGAGAAAAGAGCCGATGCCCATGGCCAGCAGCATGTTGATTGGTGGTTCCTTTGCTTCAGGGATATCGTCTTCCTGCCCGGTTGGTTTGCCAAACCAGGCTCCCCAGGGAAGTTTCAGGCCGACGCTGAGAAAGGTACCCACGGAAGCCAGGTGAAGCAACAGCTCAATGACTGGCCGATGATCATAGCCGGCTGCGGCTACCACCATGGTCTTGCTGATAAAACCGTTGAACAGGGGGACGGCCGAGATGGAGAAGGCCCCCACCATATAGAGGATCAGGGTGATGGGCATCTTGCGATAGAGGTTGCGGCCCTTCAGGTCAAAGATATTACGCCGGCCGGTAACGTGAATGATGGCTCCCATGCCCATGAAGAGGACCGCTTTATAGAGGATGTGGCAGAAAGCGTGGGCGGTGGCTCCGTTGATGGCCATCTCGGTTCCCAGGCCGACGCCGCAGACCATGTAGCCCACCTGACTGACAATATGGTAGGCCAGCAGCCGGCGGATATCTTTTTCCAGAACGGCGTAAAAAACCCCATAGAGGGCCATGATGGCTCCCAGCCAGACCAGCATTTCGGTTCCCGCAAAAGAGCGGGCCAGAACGTACACCGCACTTTTGGTGGTGAAGGCAGTCATGAAGACACTACCGGTGATCGTTCCTTCCGGGTAGGCATCCGGCAGCCAGGCATGCAGCGGTGGAACGGCGGCGTTGATGAGGAATCCCACCAGGATGAACTTGGCTGCCGTTGTGTGGAGATCGAAAGGATTAAAAGCGATGGAGCCGGTGGTTGCCGTCTGCATGACGATGCCGGCCAGGAGAATGGCGCCGCCCAGCAGGTGAACCATGGCATAGCGGAATCCGGCATCCAGGGATGTTTTGGTTTTATTGTACCAGATGAGAAAAACCGAGGAGGCGGCCATGATTTCCCAGAAAACGAAGAGGGAAAAGAGATCGCCGGCGAAAACGACCCCCAAGGTACTGCCCACATAAAGATAGGCTGCGACATGCTGACCGGTTTCCCGGATATGGATGGCATAGACCATGCCGATAAACGAGATGATGACAAAGACATAGGCAAAGAGCAGGCTCAGCTTGTCAACCCGTCCGAAGACCAGGTCATAGCCAAGAAATTTTCCGGTCCAGTAGATTCCTGGCTGCAGCTGCAGGAGACTCACCATGGCAATGACCGGGATCAGCAGGGCAAGAGCCTGCTGCACCCGTCTGATCCTGACCACGGGCAGAATCAGGGCGCCGAGGATATAGATAAAAGCCGGCGGCATGCTGTTAATTACGGTCATAGTAATCCCTGTCCTTCATCAACCAGTTATGACCAACCCACTTGGCAAAGACAATAATCAGAATGCAGCCGAAAAAACCAAAAAAAACATCAAAGACCGGCAGCTTCTGCCACCAGAAATGGGGATGTTGATTGGGGAAGAAAAACCCCAGGATGAACGTTGAAGCGATGCTGATCCACAAAGCATAGCGCAACTTGATGATCATTGTTTCTTCCTATCCTCCCAAAACGCTGGCTACCGCTTGGGCGGTAATGCTGAAAAAATGAAGAATGGCGTCGGGCATAATGCCAAAGGTGACGGACAACAGGGCGGTCAGACACAGGGGAATGACCATGATCATGGGTGCTTCATCAAGGTGTGGGGCGACGTCATCCAGTGGTTTTTTGAAAAAGCCGTTGTAGATGATGGGAAAAAAGAAGGCAACATCCAGCATGGCGCTGGTGAGGATGGCAAAGAGAAAAATCAGCTGATGGGCTTCAACGGCACCCAGGCAGAGAAACCACTTACTGATGAAACCGTTGACCGGTGGAATGCCGGATAGCCCCATGGCGCCAATGGTGAAAGCGGCGAAAGTCAAAGGCATCTGCCGTCCCAGGCCATCCAGCTGACTAACGTGGTCTTTGTGCGTCTTGGCATAGATCGCTCCGGCGCAGAAAAACAGGGTGATCTTCATGAAGGCGTGGTTGGCAATATGTAAAATGCCGCCGGTAATGGCGTTTTTGCTGAGCAGGGTGACCCCCAGAAGAATCAGTGCCAGATTGTTGATGGTGGAAAATGCCAGCCTTCGCTTCAGGTGGTCCTGACCCAGGGCCAGGAGCCCGGCGGCCACCACTGTAAAGGCGGCGACGCCGGCCATGATCTGCCAGATCCCCAGTTCTTGTAAGAGGTTTGGGCCGAAAACGAAGAGGAGAACGCGGACGCAGCCGAATACCCCCGCTTTGACCACCGCCACTGCATGGAGCAGGGCGCTTACCGGGGTGGGCGCCACCATGGCGGTGGGCAGCCATTCATGAAACGGCATGAGTCCGGCCTTGACCCCAAAACCGGCAATGAACATGACAAAGAGCAGGATCAGCAGCCCAGGTGAGCCATGCCCGGCAAGGAAGCCGCCGCCCTGGAAATCCAGGGTGCCGGTCAGGGTGTAGGTGATGGCAATAGCCAGCAGCAGAATACAGCCGGCAGTCAGGGTGTAGGCGAAATATTTTCGCCCCCCCATAACGGCACTTTCATCTTCATGGTGAATCACCAGCGGCCAAGTGGCGATGGTGAGGATTTCATAAAAAATTAGCAGGGTCAGCAGGTTGCCGGCAAACGCTACCCCGACTGCCGATGACAGGCACATGGCAAAGCTGAAAAAATAGCGGCTCTGGCCATGTTCGTTCAGGGTTCGGACATAGCCGATGGAATAAAATGAGGTGGGGATCCATAAGGTGGAGGCGATAACCCCGAACAACAGGCCAAAGGCATCAACCCTGAAGGTGAGGCCGACCCCGGGAAGGAGGGTGATCAGGTCGTAGACGATGGTTTTACCCTGGAGAATGGGGGCAATCAGGGAAAACACCAGGCAGAACTTGATAACTGCGGCGATGATCGTCCAGCTTTCCCGCAGATTACGGGCCCTTTCCCCGGTTAGCAGAATCAGCAAGGCGGCAATCATGGAAACCAGGACGGCCCACAGCGGCTTTGCAGAGTAGATCACCTCACCCATAGAATCAGTTTTCCTTCACCAGAGAGTTAAAAAATTACCGGTACCGCATGCTGGATAACTGCGGTGATGATTTTGCCGCTCAAAGGGCCCAGCAGGATGATCGTAGCCGCCATGATAATGATCGGGATCAACATGCTCGGTGGTGCTTCATTGGCGGTGATGACCTCTTCGTGGCTTTGCCCGAGGCCATGTTCGCTATTGCTGATCGGCAGCAGATAGGCCTGTTCGATGATCCGGAAAAAAAGTACCGCATTGATCAGGCTGCTGGTCAGCAGGGTGGCGGCAAATATCCACTGGTGGGCTTTGATGGTTCCCAGAATAAGATACCATTTACTGAAAAAGCCGCAGGCCGGCGGGATGCCGCACATGGAAAGGGCAGTGATCGTAAAGGCGGCCATGGTCAACGGCATTTTTTTGTGGAGATTGTTCAAATGATAAATGTTCCGTCCATGGCCCCGGTGGGCGATGGCTCCGATAATCAGAAAGAGGGAGAAGACCATGCAGGCATCATTGAGAATGTGGAGAATTGCCCCCGTCAAGCCCATCCGATTCATGACGCTGACCCCCATGACGATGTAGCCGACTTCAGCAACCATAATGTAGGTTACCATTCTCTTGATATCCGTTTGCGCCAGGGCCTTCAGTCCCCCCGCCAGGATGGCAATCACCGACATCCAGCCCAGAATGGTGGCTACCGGAATGACGGTGATGGCAAAGTCAGGCTGAAAGAGGGTGAACATGATGCGGATGAGGATGTAGGCGGCGACCTTGGTCATCAAAGGGGCAATCAGTGTACTCACCGGATTGGGGGCGGTGGTGTAGGCATCCGGCATCCAGATATGGAGGGGAAACAGCCCCATCTTGATGGCCACGCCAACAGTAAAAAAGGCAAAAGCCACCAAAATAACTTTCGAGTGATACAGGGCCGGCAGCATGGCTGCCAGGTCGGCAATGTTAAGCGAGCCGGTGGCGATGTAGAGGTAGCCGACGCCCAGCAGATAAAAACAGGCGCCCACCGTTCCGATCATAATGTAGTTGAAGGTCGCCAGGGGGGCGCCGTCTTCTCCGTGGGCGATCAGACCGTAGCCGGACAGGGAGGAGATCTCCAGAAAGACAAAAAGGTTGAACAGATCACCGGTAATGACAATGCCCATCAAGCCAACAATCTGGAGGAGCAGCAGGGTGTAAAACTGCGGCTCTTTACCGGCCAGCCTGTTGCTGACTCCCTGTTTTGCATTGATAGCCGCCAGCAGTCCGATGGCCGAAATGATAACCAGCATCAGGGCGTTCAGGTGATCAAGGGCATACTCAATCCCCCATGGTGGTGCCCAGTTGCCCAGCCGGTAGGAGAAGGGGCCGGTCGTGACTACCTGCCACAGGATGCCGGTCGCCCCGTAAAAGGGTATGATCAAAACGGCAACGGCCCAGGTATGGCACAGATTTTTATAATGCCAGCCGATGAGCGGCGTCAAAAAAGCGCCGAGCAGGGGGATAACAATAATGAGGGCAGGCAGCTGATCAGTCATCTTTTTATCGAGTCTCTCGTAAGGTTGTTTCTTCACGTCTGATGAGCATGATTTCGTCCTCTTCCAGAGACCGGTAACGTCGGTAAATGAGAATCAGGGTGGCCAGGGCAACGCCGGTGGTGGCGATGGAAACCACGATGGCCGTCAGCATCAGCACATGGGGCAAGGGGTTGAGATAATGGGCGACGTTGATAAGGTGGTGTTCGTGGCCATGGCCAAGACCTTCGAGAATGGGCACCGTAGCGCCGCCCTTTTTAACTCCGATGGAAACGAAAAAGAGGATAATGGAGGTCTGGAATATGTTCATGCCAATGAGTTTTTTGACCAGGTTGCGCTTTCCCATCATGGCATAGAGACCGATCATCATCAGGATGACGTAAACCCAGAAATTATATTTGCTGATAATATATTCCAGCATCTATTTTCCCCCTCCTCTGATGCGACGCAGCAGGAAAAGGCAGGCCATGGCAGCGGTAAAAATAACCGTGGTTTCCCCCAGGGTGTCATATCCCCGGTAGTCAGCCAGCACCGCAGTAACGATATTCGGGGTGGCGGTGGTCTCCAGGGCTTCCTCGATATACCTGGGGGAGACATGGGAGTTGGCCGGTGAATGGGGATCTCCCCAGGCCGGCATGTCGTGGATGCCGTAGATGAGCAGGGCTCCGGTCATTAGAACGGCAATCCAGGCTATCAGTTTAAACCAGAAGTGTTTCAATCTTTTGATCTCCTGATGGTTTTGTTGACCGCCGCGATAAAAAGAACCGTGCCGACACCGGCACCAACGGCGGCTTCGGTAAAGGCGACGTCAACGGCGCCCATCTCGGTCCACAGCAGGCACATGAAAAAGCTGTAGGCTCCGAGAATAATGACCGCACTGAGCAGATCCTTGACATTGATGGCGGCAATGGCGCAGATGACGATAAATACCAGGAGGATAAGGTCCAGCTGCCAGATCATCTATTTTTCTCCCTGGTCCAGTGTTTGACACCGCATCTGAATGCGGCCCGACAGATGGCATGGGTGCCGGTGGGGTTGGCAACAAAAACGAAAGCGGCAATGAGGACAAGCTTGAAGCTGTCAAGGGTCAGTCCATGATGGATGGCCAGCCCGCTGAGGCACAGCAGTACGGCAAGAGTATCACCTTTGCCGGTGGCGTGCATCCGTGAATAGAAGTCGGGGAAGCGAAGCAGACCAACGGTGCTGGTGAAAAAGAAAAAGCATCCGGCAACGATAAAGGCTGCCGCGATCAGGTCGTTGATGGCCATTCAGATCTCCCCCTTTCCCTCAAAATATCTGGCTGCGGCCAGGGTGCCGACAAAGTTGAGGATGGCGTACACCATGCTGATATCAATGAACATGGCGATGCGTTCATACATGAAGCCCATGAGGACCAGAATAACCAGGGTTTTGGTGCCGATGGCCCCCACCGCAACCATCCGGTCAATGATCGTTGGTCCCCAGATGACCCGATAGAGGCAGGGAAAGATCAGCAGGCAGAGAAAAAGACTGATGAATAAGAAGAACTGTTCCATTGCTTAGGGCTTTGTTTGCTTGTCGTCCTGTTGTGTGGCCGGGAGTTTCCCCCCGGTGGCAATATCCAGAAAAATCGATACCATGGCGGCCATAACCGCAATTCCCACGCCGATTTCAACGCCGAGGATTCCCAGGGAGCGTGCATGCGGCGGATCAACGCCGAGAATGCCGGCCAAGGCGGCATAGTCAAGGTACTTGCCGCCGAGCAGCAGGCACAAAAGGCCGATGCCGCCGTAGATGAAAACCCCCGTGCTGCAGAGCAGGGTGGAGAGACCTTCTCCCATTTTGGCCAGCAGTTTTCTAATGTCAAAAGCCAGCGCCAGCAGGATGATGCTGGCCCCCAGGATGACTCCTCCCTGGAATCCTCCCCCGGGCGAATAGTGTCCGTGGGCGATGACATACAGGGCATACAACTGGATAAAGGGGATAAAAATGCGGATGACCGTTTTGACGATCAGGTTGTCGGATTCCGTCGACAGCATGTATGTCGATCGTTCATGGGCGTGGGCCAGAGGGAGGAAGATATTGCTGATCCGGTCTTCCATTTCGCCGGTGTTCAGGTCGTCGGCAACTTTGTCATCAATAGCATGGACATGGAAGAGATCGTCAACCAGGTCGACCGTGATGGTTCCGGGTGTCAAGGTGATGGAGTTGGCGAACGTCACCAGGGCGAGGCCGTTATTCAGCGTGGTTTTGTAGGTGATGATCTGTGGATTCAGCCGTGCTTTTGGCGACAGAACCAATTGTGCCACATAGATGTTTGACAGGATAATCTGGTGCAGGTGCCAGGGGATGTAGGCCAGGAAGCGGGGTACGATGAGGTGGGTATCTTCGGCACCCACATGGATAAAAAGGAGTTCGCTTGATGTGTGGGAAATCAGCAGGCAGCAGAAAACCCCGATACTGATGTGGAAAACATCGTAATGGCCGGAAAGCAGCAGCCAGAAAAGCAGCAGAAGAACAAACGTCAGACTGAAATGGCGTATTTTAACCGTCTGCTGCGTAGGTAAAAGTGTCGAACAGCCAACCGTAGGTGCATGGGTTTCAGGCTGTTTTTCAAGGGAGGTTTTCTTTCCCATGTGATTACGCTCAGGAATCTTTTTATGAAATTACTAAATCAATGTTTCAATTCAGATGCCAGCTGCTGAAACGGTGCCGGACAAAAAGATAAGCTGCATAAAAGCTGCCCTTTTCATATGGGAAGTGTAGTATACCGGCAAAGGAATATGTGTCAAGGTAAAATAGCATGTTGTGCCGGTTTTTTCTCGATCCATGGGGCGGGAAAAAAGCCTTGACAGAGAAGGTTTTGTTGTGATAACTGTCCTACCGCTTTCGCTGTATGTGGTGGCTGTTCGGGAAAAGTTTTTTGTCGAATGTATGCGCCGTCGGTTGCCGCATGAACCCCACCTGTTGTATCGTCTGACTTATTGAAGGTGCTAGCCAAGGAGTCTGTTACGTGATTGATCTCAATAGTACGCTCGTCATTCAATGGGTAATTTTCATCTTTGTGATGATTTTCCTGAATCAGTTCCTTTTTAAGCCGGTATTGCGCATTGTCGATGCCCGCCGCGAGAAGGTTGAGGGAACTCAGGAGAGTGCGGCGCAAACGAACGCCCGCACCAGAGAGCATAAAGAGAGTTACGAAACGCAAATTGCCCAGGCCCAGGAACGGCTGGCCCGGGAGAGTCAGGCGGTTCGCGAAAAAACTGCAGGTGCTGCTCGGGAGCAGATGGACAAGGCTCGGGATGAGGCGATGCGTCTGGTGGAAAGCATGCGCCAGCGCATTGATGTTGAATATGATAAGGTGCGGGCAGAGATGGCCGGTGATATCGATCAGGTTGCCAGGCTTATTTCCGGCAAAATTCTGGGAAGGGACGTTTGATGATGAGGTGCAGCAGGGCGATGAAGAAAAAAGCGGTCATTGCCAGCCTGGTGGTAGCGCTTGTATCCATGGTGCTGGTGGTTAGCGTCTGCGCCAGTGGTGGCGGACATGAGGCTGAGCATAAATCATTGTATACTCTGCTGGCAGAAAATCCCATGCCCCTGCTGAAGGATTTCCTGTGGCGGATCATCAATTTTGCCGTTCTCTTATGGATTCTTATCAAGTTCACCGGCAAACCGATCAAAAACTACTTTGCCAATCGGCGGGAAGCATTGCTTCAGGGGATTAATGAGGCCCGGGAAGCCAAGGATGCTGCTGATCGCATGTATAAGGAATATCAGGAAAAACTGGCGCAGCTTGATGATGAGATCAAGGCGTTGGAGAATCGTATACGGTCTGAGGCGGAAGCGGAGAAGAAGCGGATTACTGCCGAAGCTGAGCAGTTTGTTGCCAAGGTCACGAGGCAGGCTGAACAGATGGCTGACCAAGAGGTGTTGATGGCCAAGCGGCGGTTGAAAGATGAAGCGGCCCGGCTGGCCATTGAGGCGGCTGAAGCAATGATTAAGCATAAAATCTCTGCTGATGATCAGGAGAAGATGGTTCACAACTATCTAGAAAAAGTGGTGGGTGCCCAGTGATTCGCGATATCATAGCTAAACGGTATGCCAAGGCATTTTTTTCCTTTGCCAGTGAGCAGGGGATACTGGAGCAGGCAACCGGGGAACTGAGTGGATTTTCCGACTTGGTGCAGAAGCATGTTGACCTTGCCGATGTGCTGGTCAACCCGGTATTTGAGGCCGCTGAGCGCAAGGCGATTCTGGTCGCTGTTGCCGACAAGGTTGGTGTCAGCGCCAATGTCCGGGTGTTTCTCTCAATTTTGATTGAAAAAAATAAGATGAAATATCTGGCGGCGATTCTCGACCATCTGGGGAAGATGGTTGATGAAGCTGAAGGAATTCTGCGGGTTGCGGTGGTCTCCGCCACCCAGCTGGATGGTGAAACGGTGGATCGTCTGAAGCAGAAGCTGGTGGAGCTGACCAGAAAAGAGGATGTACAGCTTTCGGTCGAGGTCGATGAGTCGCTGATTGGTGGTCTCATCACCCGTTTTGCCGGCATGGTTTATGATGGCAGCGTGAGGACGCAACTGAACAATCTTGGAGAAAATCTAATAAAGGAGTGGTAGACAACCATGGAACTACGCGCAGAAGAAATAAGCCAGATTATCAAGAATCAGATTGAGAACTATGATAAGAAGGTTGAGGTTAGCGAGACCGGAACCATTCTGACGGTTGGTGATGGTATTGCCAGGATCTATGGCCTGGAAAAAGCCATGGCTGGAGAGTTGCTCCTTTTTCCCCATGATATTTATGGTATGGTGCTGAACCTTGAGGAAGACAACGTCGGAGCGGCGATCTTTGGCGAGGATATCGAGATCAAGGAAGGCGATGAAGTAAAGCGGACTGGCAGAATTGTCGAGGTGCCGGTTGGCAAATCTATTCTTGGCCGCGTTGTCAATGGCCTCGGACAGCCCATTGACGGCAAGGGCCCCATCGAGTCTACCGATTTCCGACGGGTTGAAATCAAGGCTCCCGGGATTGTTGACCGTAAATCAGTTAACGAGCCCCTGCAGACCGGCTTGAAGGCGATTGACTCCATGGTGCCCATCGGCCGGGGGCAGCGTGAGCTGATTATTGGTGACCGGCAGACCGGTAAAACCGCGGTGGCCATCGATACGATCATCAACCAGAAAAACACGGATGTGTATTGCATCTATGTCGCCATCGGCCAGAAACGTTCCACCGTCGCCCAGGTGGTTGCCAAGCTGGAGGAGTATGGTGCGATGGAGTATACCACTGTCGTTGCTGCCACCGCCAGCGAACCGGCACCGCTGCAGTATCTTTCACCCTATACCGGGGTAACCATGGGTGAGTATTTCCGTGACAACGGCATGCATGCCCTGATTATTTATGATGACTTTTCCAAACAGGCCACCGCCTATCGTCAGCTCTCCCTGCTGCTTCGTCGTCCTCCGGGCCGTGAAGCCTATCCGGGCGACGTCTTCTATCTCCATTCCCGCTTGCTGGAGCGGGCGGCCAAGATGAGCGACGAGCGGGGCGGCGGTTCGCTGACCGCTCTGCCGATCATTGAAACCCAGGCTGGTGATGTGTCGGCCTATATCCCCACCAATGTTATTTCTATTACCGATGGCCAGATATACCTGGAATCTGATCTCTTTTATTCAGGTATCCGGCCGGCCATTAATGTTGGCTTGTCGGTTTCCCGGGTTGGCGGCGCCGCCCAGGTAAAGGCGATGAAACAGGTTGCCGGATCGTTGCGCCTTGACTTGGCCCAGTATCGTGAAATGGCTGCTTTTGCCCAGTTTGGCAGCGACCTCGACAAGGCGACCCAGGCGCAGCTGGCCCGTGGTAGCCGGCTGGTGGAGATCCTCAAACAGGATCAGTATGTGCCGCTGACGGTGGAAAAACAGGTGCTGATCATCTTTGCGGCAACCAATGGCTTTGTCGATGCCTATGATGAATCGGTCCTCGGCCGTTATGAAAAAGAGCTGTACGATTTTGCAGCCAGCAAGTTTGCCTCAGTGGTTGAGGAGATCAAAGAGAAGAAGCAGATTGATGATGACTTGAAGTTGAAGGTTGAAGGCCTTCTCAACGAGTTCAAGGGTGTTTTTAAACCGTAGGTTGACAAGACTGGTAGCCAATGTCCGCCTGATCGAAAAGATGGCGGTGGATACCCCCGTAATGAAGCAGTGCAATTCTGCTGAGGGAAGATAGATGGCAAATCTCAGGGATATACGTAAGCGGATCAGCAGCGTAAAGAGTACCCAGCAGATCACCAAGGCGATGCAGATGGTGGCTGCCTCCAAGCTGAAGCGGGCCCAGGATGGCGTGGTGGCTGCCCGGCCATATGCCACCAAAATGAGTGAAGTGCTGGCCAGTTTGGCTCTGCGGACCGAAGCCGGCAAGCACCCCTTGTTGCAGCGGCGTGAAGAGAAAAACGTCGAATTGATCGTCATGACCTCTGACCGTGGGCTGTGCGGCGGCTATAACAACAATGTCATCAAGGCCAGTGACCAGTTTCTCCGGGAGAAGCAGGGGGACTATGAGAAGGTGATTCTCAGCGTGGTGGGCAAGAAGGTGCGGGACTACTACCGGCGCCGCAATTGGGAGTTTTCCTCTGAATTTCTCAATCCCGGCAATGTAACCTTTTCTTATGCTGAAGAGATCGCCAACGAGGTTATTGATCGGTATGTGGAAAAGACCACTGATGCCGTCTATGTTGTCTACACCGAATTTAAATCGGCTATGTCGCAGAATGTGATAGTTCAGCGGCTGCTGCCGGTGGAGCCGCAGGCTCTGGGTGAAGATGAGGTGGCGGTGGAATATATTTATGAACCGTCTGAAGATGAATTGCTCGCAGATATCCTGCCCCGTTATGTTTACACCCAGTTGTTCAGGATGTTGCTGGAATCCATTGCCAGCGAGCATGGGTCGAGGATGACGGCAATGGATTCGGCGACGAACAATGCGGTTGAGATGGTTGCCAAGCTTACCCTGTTGTACAACCGGGCCCGGCAGGCGGCGATCACCACCGAATTGATGGAAATTGTGAGCGGTGCTGAGGCATTAGGGTAAGCTCCAAAAATAAAACCTTTAAGGAGGCATGTAGGGGATGAGTGAAAAAAATATCGGTAAAATTAACCAGGTTATCGGCCCGGTAGTCGACGTTGAATTTCAGAAAGGGAAGCTGCCGGCGATATTTAACTCACTGAAAATCACCAATCCCGCTATTAACGATCAAGAGTGGAACCTGGTATGTGAAGTTGCCCAGCACCTTGGCGAAAATACCGTCCGGGCTATTGCCATGGACTCCAGCGATGGTCTGACCCGCGGCATGGAAGTTTGGGACACCGGCGATCAGATAACGGTTCCCGTTGGCCGAGAGGTTCTGGGCAGGATCATCAATGTTATCGGTGATCCGGTTGATGAGATGGGTCCGGTGAATGAAACGAAGCGTTATCCGATTCACCGGCAGGCGCCTGAATTTACCGAGCAGAGCACCGAAGTTGAGGCCTTTGAAACCGGGATCAAGGTTGTTGACCTCTTGGCTCCCTACTCCAAAGGGGGGAAAATCGGTCTGTTTGGCGGTGCCGGGGTTGGTAAAACCGTTGTTATCATGGAACTGATCCACAATATTGCCACCCAGCACGGTGGGTTTTCCGTTTTTGGCGGGGTTGGTGAGCGGACCCGTGAAGGGAATGACCTCTGGCATGAGATGAAGGCCTCCGGCGTTCTTGATAAAGCAGCGCTGGTCTATGGCCAGATGAATGAGCCTCCGGGAGCTCGCCTCCGGGTTGGCCTTTCAGCTCTGACAGTGGCCGAATATTTCCGCGATGAGGAAGGTCAGGACGTTCTTCTCTTCATTGATAATATCTTCCGCTTTACCCAGGCAGGTTCCGAGGTATCAGCGCTGCTCGGCCGCATGCCTTCGGCGGTTGGTTACCAGCCCAACCTTGGTACCGAAATGGGGGAACTGCAGGAGCGCATTACAACCACCAAAAAAGGATCGATTACGTCGGTTCAAGCGATTTATGTTCCCGCCGATGACTTGACGGACCCGGCCCCGGCGACGGCTTTTGCCCACCTTGATGCGACCACCGTTTTGTCCCGGCAGATTGCCGAACTGGGGATTTACCCTGCGGTAGATCCGCTGGACTCCACCTCCCGGATTCTCGATCCCAAGGTGATTGGTGACGAGCACTATCGGGTGGCGCGTGCCGTGCAGCTGATTCTCCAGCGCTACAAGGACCTTCAGGATATTATCGCTATTCTTGGTATGGATGAGCTGTCCGAAGAGGATAAGCAGTTGGTAACCAGGGCCAGGAAAATCCAGCGTTTTCTCTCGCAGCCGTTCCATGTGGCTGAAGATTTTACCGGTACACCCGGCGTCTATGTCAAGTTATCCGATACCATCCGCAGCTTCGATGAGATTCTCACGGGGAAACATGATAATTTGCCGGAGCAGGCGTTTTACATGATCGGCAGTATCGAAGAAGCGGTGGAGAAGGCGAAAAAGCTTGGTGTGTAACAGGTCTCAGCTAGACAGGAAATTCTATGGAAACCGATAAAATTATTCTTGAAGTGGTAACCCCCTATCGCCAGGTGCTCAGCGAAGAGGTTGATGAGGTTATCGCTCCCGGTGAAGAGGGACAGTTCGGCATTCTTCCCGGACATACCCCGTTTCTGGCCAAGATCAGGATCGGTGATCTGCTTTATCGTAAAGATAACCAGATATTCCACCTGGCTGTCAGTAACGGTTATTCGGAAGCCAGCTATCACAAGGTTATCGCCATGCTTGATGCAGCTGAACGGCCTTCAGAGATTGATATCCAGCGGGCTGAGAAAGCATTGAAGCGGGCTGAAGAGAAACTGGCTGTGCTATCGCCGGAAGACAAAGCTTTTTTCGAGGAGCGGACTGCTTTGGAGCGGGCCCTCAATCGGATTCATATTGCCAAAGTCAAATAGTTTATCTGTAGCGTGATGTGAAAAACATGAAAAGACGGGGTTGATGCCCCGTCTTTTTATATTTCCCTGCTTCTTATCTGGCGAGATTTTATTCTGTTCAGGAGGAAGTGCCGTGATTGACGAAAGCCACCCGGCACCAGGCGGTCGCCACATCAATGCCTAGTGGCTGAAAAAACAATTAATATTTAGACCCATGGTGCCGAAGGCATGGGGAAGGCATTGGTCCATGTTTGTGTTGTAGAGGAGGAGTACGTGAGCGATCAGGTTGCAGCGATTGTCCTGGCGGCCGGCAAGGGAACCAGGATGAAATCTTCAATTCCTAAAGTGTTACATCCCTTGCTGGGACTTCCCATGCTGGCTTATCCCCTTCGGGTGCTGGCATCGCTGAAAATTGTTCAAAGTGTGGTAGTGGTCGGCAGCGGCCGGCAGCAGGTGATGGACCGTTTTGCCGGGTGGCCGGGGGTAAGTTTTGCCTGGCAGCGTGAGCAGCGGGGAACTGCTGATGCGGCAGCTGTGGGCTTGGCTCAATTGGCAGGCTTTACCGGGACCATTCTCATTATCTGTGGCGATGTGCCACTCCTTACTACCGCCACCGTCAAGGATCTTCTGATCCGGCATCGACATGATGGTGCGGCGGTAACAGTGCTGAGTGCCACCCTAACCGATGGTGGCGCCTATGGCAGGGTGGTACTCGACCGGGATGGGCAGCTGGAACGGATCGTTGAGGCTCGCGATGCCACCCTGGAAGAACTGGCCATCAACCGGATCAATTCCGGTATCTATTGTGTGCAGGCGGAGTTCCTACGTCAGGTGTTGAAGGAGATTGACTGTCAGAATGTCCAGGGAGAGTATTACCTTACCGACATGATTGCTGGTGCCCGCCGGGTAGCAGCAGTGGCGGCATATCATGATGTTGTCAATCCTGATGAAATCCAGGGAATTAATGACCGGCAACAGCTGAGTTCTCTGGAAATACTGCTGGCTGATCGGATCAGAAAACAATGGCAACAGGCGGGGGTCACCATCAGGTTCCCGGAGCAGGTAGATATTGAGCCTGATGTAACCATTGCCCCGGATACCGTTATTGAAAAAGGTGTTTCACTAAAAGGGAAAACAACCATTGGCAGGGGCTGTTACCTGGGGGAAGGGGTGCTTCTCCGAGATGTTGTTCTCGCGGATGGAGTCAAAGTGTTTCCCTATTCAGTGCTGGAACAGGCGGTGGTGGAACGAGAGGTTCAGATTGGTCCCTTTGCCCGCCTGCGGCCGGGGACGGTCTTGCGGGAAGCGGCAAAAATAGGCAATTTCGTTGAAGTGAAAAAGGCGGAAATTGGTATGGGTAGCAAAGCCTCCCACCTTTCCTATCTTGGTGATGCAAAAATTGGTAAGGGAGTTAATATTGGCGCCGGTACCATTACGTGTAATTATGATGGTTTTCATAAGCATGAGACGGTTATTGAAGATGGGGTTTTTGTTGGTTGTGATACCCAGTTTGTGGCCCCGGTAACCATAGGGAAAGATGCTTTGGTGGGAGCCGGCAGCACGGTTACCAAGGATGTGCCGGAAAATGCCGTGGTCACCAGCAGAAACCGGCAAACGGTGTATCCCGGCCGGGGGATGGCATCCCGGGCAGTAAAAAACAAGGAGTAGACACCTATGTGTGGCATTGTTGGTTATATGGGTCCCCAGGATGGTGTGCCGGTGGTCATGGACGGCCTGCATAAACTTGAGTATCGCGGTTATGACTCCGCCGGCATTGCAACGTTTCAGGAAGGTCGGATTGTCATTTCCCGCAGTGTGGGTAAATTACGGCAGCTGGAGCAGAAGCTTCTTTCGTCAACCATGGCTGGTTCGCCGACCATTGGCCACACCCGGTGGGCAACCCATGGCCGGCCAACGGAGCCCAATGCCCACCCCCACGCTTATAAAGGGGTCGTGGTTGTCCATAATGGCATTATTGAAAATTATGTGGCCCTGAGGAGGGAACTGGAAGCTGAGGGCAACCGTTTTGCTTCTGAAACTGATACGGAGATTATCAGCCACCTTATTGCCAGAGAACTGGGTGGTGGTGCGGGCCTTCCTGAAGCGGTGCGCAAGGCGTTGCACCGGGTGCGGGGCGCCTTTGCCCTGGGAATCTTATATGAAAAAACACCGGAGATGATGATTGCCGCCCGCAAAGGCAGCCCTCTGGTGGTTGCCTATGGGGAGCAGCAGGGAGAATATTATCTTGCTTCCGATATTCCGGCTCTGCTGGCCTATTCCCGGGAGGTCATCTTTCTTGATGATGATGAGATGGCGGTCTGTACTCCCGGCGGGATGACGATCAGCAGGATAGCTGATGGCCGGGAAGAGCAGAAAGAGGTACATCGGATTACCTGGGATCCGATTATGGCAGAAAAGGGTGGCTATAAACACTTCATGCTGAAGGAGATCTTTGAACAGCCACAGGCGGTCAGCAACACCCTGCTGGGAAGAATTTCAGAAGACCGGCAACGGGTTGATCTCCAGGAATCAGGCTTTAGTGCCGATGACTGGCGGCAGTTCAATAAGGTGGTTATCCTTGCCTGCGGTACTTCCTGGCATGCGGGACTGGTGGGCAAATTCTGGTTTGAAAAACTGGCCCGCATTCCCACGGAGGTGGATATTGCCTCTGAATTCAGATATCGCGAGCCGCTGGTGGATGAGTCCACCCTGCTGGTGGGCATTTCCCAGTCTGGGGAAACCGCTGATACCCTGGCGGCCCTGCAGGAGGGTAAACGCCGGGGGGCAAAGATTTTTTCCATCTGCAACGTGATGGGGAGCAGTATTGCCCGCCAATCCGATGGAGTACTCTACACCCATGCCGGTCCCGAGATCGGGGTGGCGTCCACCAAGGCATTCACGACCCAGTTGGCTTGCCTGATGCTGCTGGCTTTGGATATGGCGGCGGCCAGGGGGTCCATGGCTGGTGAAGAGATTGCCCATGTCGTCGATCAACTGTTGCACCTGCCGGTGTTGATGGAAAAGGTGCTTGAACGGGCACCCAGGTTGGAAAACATTGCCCGGAACTATCATCATGCGACCGATTATCTCTATCTTGCCCGGGGGTTGAACTATCCCATTGCTCTAGAGGGTGCCCTGAAGCTGAAGGAAATTTCCTACATCCATGCCGAGGGGTATCCTGCCGGGGAGATGAAACATGGTCCCATTGCTCTCATCGATGAACAGATGCCGGTGGTTGTTCTGGCCCCCCATGACCGCCATTATGAAAAAGTTTTAAGCAACCTTCAGGAGGTGGTGGCCAGGGATGGTAAGGTAATCGCGTTTACCGCCGATGGTGATGAGCAGGTGGGCGAGCACAGCGCCGAAGTGGTGTTTGTTGAAGAACCAGGAGAACTGCTGAATCCACTGGTTTATACTGTTCCCCTGCAACTGTTGGCTTACTATACGGCTGTTTTTAAAGGAACTGACGTTGATCAGCCCCGTAATCTGGCTAAAAGCGTGACCGTGGAGTAACGAACTGGATGCTGTTGTCTCCATGTAGCAAGGGGCGCTGTTAAGGCGCCTTTTTCTTGTGGATGCTAAAAACCATCCCTCCTGTGCCGTGGTTGGCGCTGGGCAAAAAGACAACGGGGTTGGCTGCATTTTTCCCTGAAAGAAGTAATGGATTTTGTGGAAACAGCCCCGATTGGGAGTGATGCACGGCAAACGGTCAGCTTGTTAAATTTTGGAAGCCTCCGGGCGGTGAACGTGTGTCTGGAAGCCGATTGCCTGGCAGGAGATTGGGGTAGCCGCGTATAAACAACAAAAAAATGGAACTTCCATTGACAGCAGCAGGGAAAAGCGTATAAAAAGATAAAATATCAAGCTTTTTTATCGAGGAATCAAAGATTGTCGCAAGGCTTTCAATTGTTGCACAACCCTGCGGTTATGAGCTTTTATCGGGGCAAGCCTCAGGTATGTGTTTCGTCGGCAATCGCAGTTTTCGCTTGACCAGCGGTATGGATGCAGGAGATAACCATGGCGAAAATTTCGGATGTTCTTAAGGAAAAAGGCACGCAGGTCTATTCTGTTGATCGGCAGACGACGGTTTATGACGCGATCAAACTGATGGCCGAAAAAAATGTTGGCGGGCTTGTCGTAACTGCTGCGGGACAGGTGGTGGGCATTATTACGGAACGTGATTATCTTAAAAAAGTTATTCTGCAGGGGAAAGCCTCCAATACTACCGCAGTGGAAGAGATCATGACCGAAAAAGTTGTTGTTGTCACTCCCGATCAGACGGTGGAATCCTGTATGGCAATCATGGCGGAAAAGAATTGCCGTCATTTGCCGGTTATGGAACAGGGGGTTCTGGCCGGCGTGGTTTCCATCCTTGATCTGACCCGGCAGTTAACCAGGGAACAGCAGACGACGATTAAATATCTCCAGGATTATATCTATGGAAAATGCTGATCTTTTTAGCGGGCTCCCAGACAGGAAATGATTACACCGGGTGTTGCCGCATCCGTTTAACGGCCATGGCTGCGATTAAAAGGATTTTTGCAACAGCGGGGTAGTTGTCTCGCATGGCACCCTGGCTTCAGATGTTGTGTATCATTGCATTATGTGGAAAGTGAGTAATTCCCTTCTGGGCGAATGTGCACTTGATTCCCCTTTTCATTGACAGGCGTCCCCGTTTCCGACTATTCTTCCCGGCTTGGTTCCCGGCAAAATTATTACCTGCTTTTGTTTCTATTGATGACCTATCGTACATTTCTTACTCATATGCAGAATCTGGTGGTACGGCTCAAGCGTCGATTATCCGTGTCGGAAAATTACTTTCTTATTTTTCTGGCCATGGTTATCGGACTGCTGAGCGGTCTGGGAAACCTCGGGCTGCGCAAATCCATCGAGTTGTGTCATGAATATATTTTTATGACCGGCTTTGACGCCCTGGATATCGGTGCAGGTGGATGGCGCTGGTTGTTGCTGCCCTTGCTGCCGATGATCGGCGGTGCCCTGCTGATTCCTCTGGAGATGTTGTTCCCCGGCCAGGTTTCCGGTTACAGCCTGCCAAACTTTCTCAAAGCCGTCAATCTGGGCGGTGGGTCGCTGAAGAAGAGAAATATTTTTATCAAGATGATTGCCCCGGCCATAACCATCGGCACCGGTGGTTCCGCTGGCCAGGAGGGTCCCATTGTCACGATTGGCGGCACCCTCGGATATACGGTGGGGCAGTTGTTTTCCATGGGCGCGGCCAGGATCAAGCTGCTGATTGCCTGTGGCGTAGCCGGTGGCATCGCCGCGACTTTCAATGCCCCCATTGCCGGGGTGTTCTTTGCCCTCGAAATTATCATGATGGGTCAGCTTGATCTGGCCATTTTTGCGCCCATTGTCATCTCATCGGCCACTGCCGTTGTGTTTACCCGGGTGGTATTTGGTGAGGCGGCTTTTTTTTCGGTGCCGGCGTTTTCCCTCGGAAGCCATCTGGAACTGATCAATTACATCGTCATGGGGGTGATCATCGGTTTTCTGGCGGTGCTGTTTATCCGCTTTTTTTACCGGGTTCAGGATTTTTTCCAGCAGCTCAAGCTGCCTCGCTGGAGCAAACCAATCCTGGGCGGTTTTCTGGTGGGGGTTATCGGCTTGGTTCACCCGCAGGTGATGGGTGATGTCTACCATTATATGGGGGAAGTGCTGCGACAGCCGACGTTGTGGCATGTTGTCTTGCCGTTGATTTTCACCAAGATGCTGGCTACCTCCATTACCTTGGGCTCTGGAGGCGCCGGTGGTTTGTTTGCCCCGATTCTTTTTATCGGTACCATGATCGGCGAAACCTGTGGCCAGCTTGGCAATATGCTGCTGCCCGGCGTGGTGGTCAACTATGACGGTTACGCCGTGGTGGCTATGGGGGCCTTTCTGTCAGCGGTTACCCATGCTCCGATGACGGCAATTTTTCTGGCCTATGAGTTGACCAGCAAATACCAGATCATTCTGCCGGCCATGTTTGCCACGGTGATCGGCACCGTCATCGCCCGCAGCCTGGAACGGGAAGGAATCGATACCTTTGGTCTGGCCCGGGAGGGTATCCATTTGGAAGGCGGCCGGGAGGTGAACCTCCTGCGTTCCATCACGGTTGGTGATATTATGACCTCCGGTCCCATTGAGACTATTCCGGAGGATATGAAGCTGAAGACTATTCTGCAATTTTTGCCCCGTTCCCGCAATACGACCTTTCCGGTGGTTGATAAGGCTGGTTTGATAAGCGGCATTCTTAGTATCCAGGATATTCGCGAGCTGGTTTACGAGCAGGGTCTTGAAGAGTTGTTGGTGGCCAAAGAATTGGCTACCCCCCGGGTGGTGACCGTCACCGCCGGCGACAATCTAGATCTGGCACTGAAAAAAATCGGCTATCGCAATATTGACTATTTGCCGGTAGTGGCCGTCGATAACGCTCGGCAAATAATTGGCATGGTTTCCCGGCAGGACATTATTTCTGCCTACAACCGTTCATTGCTGGGCAGAGAACTGCAGGGAAAAACAGTGCCGGATGAGGTGGCCTGATGGTGGCCATGAGTCGGACAGGATATGCAGCCGATCCGGAGACTGTTCTGGCCGGTCTCAATCCCGGCCAGCGGGAGGCGGTAAGAAAGTGCACTGGGCCGTTGCTCATTCTGGCGGGAGCGGGGAGCGGCAAGACCAGGGTTATTGTCCACCGGATTGCCTATATGATCGGTGTTGTAGGGATTGAACCGGCATCCATCATGGCGGTTACCTTCACCAATAAAGCAGCTGGAGAGATGCGTGAGCGGGTTCACCGGATGGTTGGCCCGGCCGCTGGCAAACTCTGGATCAATACCTTTCATGCTACATGTGCCCGTATTTTGCGCCGTCATATCGGCCGTCTTGGTTTCAGTGAACGGTTTGTCATCTATGATGACAAGGATCAGCTGAGTATTATCAAGGAGGTTTTTAAGAAACATAATCTTTCAGAAGTGAGCCTTAAACCGGAAGTGGTGCGGGCGGTTATCAATGATGCCAAGAACAAGGCTCTCGATGCCGATGATTTCAGCCGCCGGGCATCGACCTGGCAGGAAGAGACCATCGCCGGAATTTATACCGCCTATCAGCAGCAGCTGCAGCACAACGATGCCCTCGATTTTGGCGATCTCCATCTTAAGACGATTAAACTTTTTTCCCAATGTCCTGACGTTTTGGCGGAGTATCAGGAACGTTTCCACTATCTGCTGGTCGATGAGTATCAGGATACCAATGAGGTTCAGTACCGTTTGCTGAGGATGCTGGTTGAAAAACGTGGCAACCTCTGCGTGGTTGGTGATGATGATCAGTCGATCTACAGCTGGCGGGGGGCGCGGCTGAAAAATATTCTTGATTTTGAAGCTGATTATCCTGCTGCCTTGGTTGTCCGTCTCGAAGAGAACTATCGTTCCACCCAGAATATCCTTGAAGCCGCCAACGGGGTTATCTCTCATAACCGGCAACGGAAAGGAAAGGATTTGTGGACCCGCAATGAGACTGGAGCGTTGATCAGTCTGCATGTGGCTGCCGATGAATACGATGAAGCCCGCTTTATTATCGGTAAAATAAGGGGGCAGGAGCGGGATTTGGCCGACCATGCTATTTTTTACCGTACCAACGCCCAGTCCCGGGTATTGGAGGAAGTCCTTAGCCGACAGGGGATTCCCTATGTTATCGTTGGTGGTTTCCGGTTTTATGATCGGGCTGAAGTAAAGGATCTGCTGGCCTACCTGCGGGTGGTTAATAATGTCAAAGATAGTGTCAGTCTGTTACGGGTTATCAACGTTCCCGCCCGGGGGGTGGGGAAAAAAACGGTAGAGAGTCTTAAGGAACTGGCGTTAGCGCAGGGGTGTTCTCTTTGGCAGGCATTGGAGTTGTGGGTGGCGGATTCGGCGTCAGCCGGGAAAAGCAAGCAGGCGCTGGTTGCTTTTGTCCAGCAGGTTCAGGAATGGCGCCGGCAGGAAGAGGGGACAATCAGTGCACTGCTGCAGGATATCATTGCCAAAACCGACTATTCTGCCTGGCTGCAGCGGGGTTCTGGTGCCCATTTGTATGAGGGAAAAAAGGAGAATATCGCCGAACTCTTCAATTCCATTGTAACCTGGGAAAGCAATGAAAGTCAGCCATTGCTGGCCAACTATCTGGAGTCGGTGGCTTTGATCAGCGAGGTTGACCGCAGTGCGCCGGAGCAGTCACGGGTAACCCTGATGACGCTCCACAGCGCTAAAGGGCTTGAATTCCCGGTTGTTTTCATGGCTGGAATGGAGGAAGGCCTGTTTCCAAATCGCAAATGCTACAATCGGGATGCCGAGATGGAAGAGGAGCGTCGGTTGTGCTATGTGGGGATGACCAGGGCCCGGGAGAAGCTCTACCTGGTTGCCAGCCGTAGTCGTCAATTCCAGGGGGTCCGAAGTGACAATAAGCCATCTCGTTTTTTGTTTGATATTCCCCGTCAGCTTATTCAGCAGGAGGATGCGGCTTCAGGTCCAACCCATGGTGGGAAAAGGGTCCGGGAACATCAGCAAAGCAGCGGAGTAAAACCGGCGCCGGCCAAAAAGGTTTCGCCGGGTGATTCCTCTTCCAATGCCGGGTTTCCGGTTGGCTGCAAGGTGATTCATGGGGTTTTTGGCCCCGGAGTGGTGGCTGCCAGAGAGGGTCATGGCGATGACCTGAAGCTGGTTATTATCTTTCGTGATCGTGGGCGCAAGAAAATATCCTTGCGTTATGCGAAGCTGGAACGTTGCTGAAAGGGTGTTAACCGGGGTTTTCCCAGAGTGATTTTTATCATTTCCCCGCCCTTGACTTTTCCATTTCCTTGAGGTATCATCGCAGGCTTCATTATTCTGGGGGAAGTGTCTGTGGAACGCTATGTTTGAATCATTATCAGATAAGTTAGAGCTAAGTTTTAAGAAGCTGCGCGGACATGGCCGGCTGACCGAAGAGAACATCAAGGAAGCGCTCCGGGATGTCCGGATGGTGTTGCTGGAAGCTGATGTCAACTTCGTAGTGGTCAAGCAGTTTGTTAAGGCTGTGCGTGAGCGGGCCATGGGGCAGGAGGTTCTCCAGAGCCTGACTCCGGCCCAGCAATTTGTCAAGATTGTTCACGATGAGCTGGTTTCCCTGATGGGCGGTGTTGGTGTCCCCCTCGATCTGGCGGCAGCCCCCCCGGTGGTGATCATGATGGTAGGTCTCCAGGGGTCAGGGAAAACAACCACCAGTGGCAAACTGGCCCTGCATCTGAAAAAGAGGGAAAAAAAGTCGGTTTTGCTGGTGCCGGCAGACGTTTATCGGCCGGCGGCCATTGACCAGTTGCAAAGTCTTGGCAAGCAGATCGATATTCCGGTTTTTTCGTCGCATGCCGGCCAGGATCCTGTTGACATCAGCCGGGATGCGTTGCATTACGGTAAAGACCATGGGATTGATGTCCTTATAATTGATACTGCCGGTCGGTTGCATATCGATGAACAGTTGATGGCTGAGCTCGAGCGAATGAAAGGGGCAGTGAAGCCGCAGGAAATTCTCTTGGTTGCCGATTCTATGACTGGCCAGGAGGCGGTAACGATAGCCAAATCGTTTCACGACTTGCTCGATATCACCGGGGTAGTGCTGACCAAGCTTGACGGTGACGCCCGCGGCGGCGCAGCCCTCTCGATTAACGCCGTGACCGGCAAGCCAATCAAGTTTGTCGGTGAAGGGGAGAAGCTCAACGCCCTGGATGTCTTTTATCCCGATCGCATGGCTTCCCGGATTTTGGGAATGGGTGATGTCCTGACCCTCATTGAACGGGCCCAGGAAGTTGTTGATGAAAAAAACGCCGCTGCGCTGGCGCAAAAACTCAAGAAAAATGATTTTAATTTTGAAGACTTTCGCACCCAGTTGCAGCAGATTAAAAAGATGGGCTCGATGGGTGGTCTGCTGAAAATGATCCCCGGTCTGGGTAAAGTAAAAGATCTGGTTGAGGATGGTCAGCATGATAAGGAGTTGAGCAGGGTTGAGGCGATTATCAATTCCATGACCGCCAAGGAGCGCCAGGATTACCGGCTCATTAACGGCAGTCGTCGTAAGCGTATTGCTGCTGGCAGCGGCACCACCGTGCAGGATATCAACCGATTGCTGAAAAATTATCTGGAAATGAAAAAAATGATGAAAACATTCAATAAAATGGGTCCCAAAGGATTGAAAAAACTTTTACAGTAAGGGTATTTCCCTGAAAAAGGAGAACAGAGCGAATGGCAGTGCGAATCAGATTGACCCGTAAAGGTGCAAAGAAAAAACCTTTTTACCGGATAGTAGTGGCCGATTCCCAAGCTCCCCGTGACGGGCGTTTTATCGAAGTGGTGGGAACCTACGACCCCTGTAAAAACCCCAGTGAAGTTGTCCTGAAGGAAGACAAGGTCAACTATTGGTTGGGGCAGGGTGCAACGCCTACGACGACGGTTGCCAACCTGATCAAGCGGGCGCAGTCTGCCGGTAATCAGGAATAGGCCGCTGTTCCTGAGGGGTGAGGGGTAAGGCTGGTGGTCCGGCGTCCCATCTCCGCAAGGGTGCCACGGTCCACGCTATCCTCAAGGGAGCCGGTTGGCCAGCTCCGAGAGATCAATGGAGGAAGAGCCATGCTGAAAGATTTGATCGAATATCTTGCCAAAGCCCTGGTTGATAATCCTGAAGAGGTGAAAGTCACCGAAGTCGAGGGTGAAAATGCTACCGTGATCGAGTTGTCGGTTGCCAAGAGTGATTTGGGCAAGGTCATCGGCCGACAAGGTAAAACAGCGCGAGCGATGCGAACGATCATGGGGGCAACCTCGGCGAAGTTGGGCAAGAAAACCATTTTAGAGATTGTTGAGTAATGGCTGATTCCTGGCTGGTGCTGGGAAAGATTGTCAAGTCCCATGGCCTGCGTGGTGATGTGAAGGTGGTGCTGCTGGGGGAATCGCTTGAAAATCTGACGCTTCCCGGGGTTCATCTGCGGCTTCCCGGCGGTCGTCTGGTGCCGGTCACCCTTGCCGGTGGACGACCGGTGAGCGGCGGCTATATTTTTCACCTCGATGGCTATGCTGATGTCAATGCAGTCCAATCCCTGATCCCGGCGGAAGTAGTTGTCAGGGCTGAGAATCTACCAACTTTGGCTGATGATGAGTATTATCATTTCCAACTGTTGGGGCTGACCGTCAAAGATACGGCTGGTACGGTTCTTGGTACGCTGGATGAAATAATGCAGACCGGAGCCCACGATGTCTACTGTATTCGTGGGCAGGCTGGTATGGCGGAGGTTCTTGTCCCGGCCGCCGCTCCGTTCATTGTCAGTATTGATCTTGAGGCAAGGTGCATGGTTGTTGATCTGCAGAATCTGCAGGAAGGTGAATAGCTCTGTCATGTTGCAGATCGATGTGGTGACGATCTTTCCCAGGATGTTCGATTCGCCGTTTGCCGAGAGCATGATCAGGCGGGCTATTGACCGGGGACTTCTTGACCTGAAGGTCCACAACCTCAGGGACTACTGTCATGATCGCCATCGGGTGGTGGACGATTACCCTTATGGGGGCGGGGCAGGGATGGTCATGCGGCCGGAGCCGGCAATCCGGGCTATTACAGCAATCAAGGGGAAGGGCGGCCCGGGAAAAGTCATCCTGACTTCACCTCAGGGAACGCAGCTGACCCAGAAGCTGGCCGGTGAGCTGGCCGGTGAAAGGCAACTGATTTTCTTCTGTGGCCACTATGAAGGCGTTGATGAGCGGATACGCGCTTTTGTGGATCAGGAGATCAGCATTGGCGATTATGTCCTGACTGGCGGCGAATTGCCGGCAATGGTGATAATTGACACTGTTGTGCGGTTGTTGCCCGGGGTGCTTGGTTCTGCCGATTCACTGGCCGAAGAGAGCTTTTCGCCGTTGCTGGAATATCCGCACTACACCCGGCCGGCTGACTATGATGGTTTGGTGGTCCCGGAGGTGTTGCGTTCTGGACACCATGAGCAGATCAGCCAATGGCGTCGCACGCAGGCTCTCTGGCGGACGTTTTGCCGCCGGCCGGATCTGCTGTCGACGGCACGGCTTTCAGCTGAGGAAATGGAGTTGGTTGCCCGCTGGGAAAGGGAACGGGAGAACGGCAAACAGTCGTGATGAATGGTTCTGTTTCCTTGGTGCTTCTCCACTACCCGGTTGTCGATAAGGCAGGCAACGAGATTACCTCGGCGGTAACCAATCTTGACCTCCATGATCTGGCCAGGATATCATGCACATATGGTGCCGGTGAGGTGTGGATTGTCACGCCGATTCCTGAGCAGCAGCAGTTGGTCAGAGACATTGTCACCCATTGGACGGATGGCCATGGAGGCCGCCATAATCCTGATCGACGCCTGGCATTGTCTTGCATCAGGTTGGCGCACAGCCTTGGTGAGGTTGTCGAGAGCGTGGCGAAGCAGACTGATGGCGAGGTCTTTACGGTAGCCACCAGTGCGAAGAAAATCGGGACAACCATAAGTTTTGCCGGCCTGCGCCAACTTTTGGAAAGGCAAGCCGGACGGTATCTGCTGTTGCTGGGCACCTCCTGGGGGATCAGCGGCCGATTGCTGGCAACCGTGGATTATCTTTTGGAACCGATTGAGCCGGATAGAGGGTACAACCACCTGCCGGTCAGGGCTGCCGCAGCGATTATGTTTGACCGACTGCTGGCCAGACGACCGGAGAGCAGGTAGAGCATAACATCATCAGGCGTGATGTAGCTTGTTGTTATAATGTTGCACGTGGATCATGTTGTTTTATCAGCCAGTCTTGACTGGTGGACATGTTGTGAGGAAAGGTTAGCATAATGAATCAGATAGCACAGATTGAACAGGATTTTTTGCGGTTGGATATCCCACCGTTCAAAGCTGGTGATACGGTGAAGGTACACGTTAAGATTCGTGAGGGAGAAAAGGAAAGAATCCAGGTCTTCCAGGGGTTTGTCCTCCGCCGTCAGGGTGAATCAAATCGTGAAACCTTTACCGTCCGCAAAGTTTCCGGCGGCATTGGAGTTGAACGGACGTTCCCGATGCATTCTCCCATGATTGATCGGCTTGAACTGGTATCGCGTGGTCGGGTACGACGGGCAAAACTGTACTACATGCGGAAACTGCAAGGCAAAGCTGCTCGAATCAGAACCATCAGGTAGCTTCTTTTGCTTGCCGGCCTGCCTCTCGAAGTTGCTGTTTGCCGTTTATTGCTCTTTTCGTACCAGGGTGGTGTAGAGAGACGATGACTGCCTCACTAAGGGGACTTCAGAGGTGTTTCAACCATCTCGGTTACCCTTTGGTGGCCGGGGTTGATGAGGTGGGGCGTGGTCCGCTGGCCGGGCCGGTGGTGGCAGCTGCGGTGGTATTGCCGGCAGCAACGACATTAGCTGGGGTTAAAGATTCAAAAGCTCTTTCCTTCACACGGAGGGAGGAGCTTTTTCATATGATCGTCAGCAATGCGATTACCTATGGTATCGGGGTGGTCGGTGCCGTTGATATTGACCGCCTGAATATCCTTCAGGCGACCTTTCTGGCCATGGGCAGGGCGGTCAGCCGGATGCACCTGTATCCGGATCTGGTGGTGGTCGATGGCTGTCAGCGGCTCCCTTTGTCTTTGTGCCAGTATGCTTTGGTGAAAGGTGATGCCCGTTGCCAGGCTGTTGCTGCCGCCTCCATCCTTGCCAAAGTTGTTCGTGACCGGATCATGGCCTACTATCACCGCTGCTACCCTGAATATGGTTTTGACCGGCATAAGGGGTATGGCACTGTTGCACACCGCCAGGCAGTGGGAGTGTGGGGGCTTTCCCCGGTTCACCGCCGAACGTTTAAAGTGAAGCCATGAAGAAGATCAGGTCTAAACCGGCGGGGGCAAACCAGCGGTTGGGACAATGGGGAGAGGGGCTGGCGGCAGTCTATCTTGAAGAACGGGGGCTGCGGATTGTGGAGCGGAACTTCCGATGTCCCTTAGGTGAAATTGACCTCATTGCCCAGGATGGCGACTGTCTGGTATTCTGTGAAGTGAAAACCAGACGGTCGACGGCCTTTGGCCAGCCACAGGAAGCAGTGGCGCTTGCCAAGCAGAGAAAAATTATCCGTAGTGCCACGTGGTATATTGCTGCGCGGCAATGGAGTACAGATGTTCGGTTCGATGTGGTGGCAATCAGCAAACCAACAGCTGGCGAGCCGGTGATTGAGTGGCTGCCGGCCGCTTTTTTTATATCCTGACAGGGGAGTGATGAATGGCAGACCAGCAGGGAAAAAAAGGACAGCGTCTAGAGGATGAAAACCTTCTTCCTGATCAGGTTGATGACGAACAATGGATGCCGTCCCTGCTGGCGGAAGTTGACGAGGAGTTGGGGCAGGTTACCGAGCAGCTGCAGGAATCCTATGCAAAGCTGGCTGCCGCCCTGGATCAGCTAGAGGGGGAGATTGCCGCGGCCCTTGAGGATGGTGATGAGATGAAGTATGAAGCGGGCCAGTTGAAAAAACATATGGTGTTAGCCCGGCTGCGGGAAATCGAGGCACTGAAAATTTTTTAAGGCAGGCATGGATAAGATAGCGAAATTTCTTTTTGAAGTGGGCATGCTGAAGAGGACGCCCCGCAGTGGCCTGCAGTTTTTGGGTTCGGGCAATGAGTCGGTTGCCGAGCATATCTGCCGCACGGTGTACATTGGTTTTGTCCTGGCCCAATTGACGGATGATGTTGATGAAGGCCGGCTGCTGAAGATGTGTCTTTTCCATGATCTGGTGGAGTCGCGTACCGGCGACCTCAATTATGTCAATAAAAAGTATGTTCAGTCCAATGAAGAAAGGGCCATGAAAGATATCTCCCGGCCGCTTTTTTTCGGTCAGGAGATGGCCGTCCTTTTTGCCGAGTTCAATGAGGGGAAGTCACAGGAATCCCGGCTGGCCAACGATGCCGATCAGCTTGAGTTATTGTTGCTGCTGCGCGAATGTCAGGATTTGGGCAATAAATATTCGGCTGACTGGATTCCGCTTGTTATCAAACGGCTGCAAACGGAAGCCGGCATCAAGCTGGCGCATGTGATTTTAAAGACAGATTGGTCAGCCTGGTGGTTTGAGGATGAGGATGAAGCTTGGTGGATCAATGGCAAGTAGAAGCGTGATTAATCAGCGCAAACCACTGCTCCCGGCATAATGTTCCAGAGGGAGTTTGGCCGTGTACCGGGCGCCGGGATTCCTGGTGGCGGGAAGGAACTGAGGTATGGATAGTACTATGCAATGGCAGGTTAGGTCAGCGGTGCCGCTTGACCGGCAGGAATTACGGGTTTATCTGTTGGCTGATGACCGGCAGTTTTTTGCTGCCGATGACCGGCTTTTGAAGCTGCGTGACGTGCTGGCTCGTAAGGAGATCAAAAAGGCGGTTTTTGTTGCGGGTGAGGACCTTTCCTCTGGTGACTACCTGATCCCCCTGCAGTCGTTTTCCCCCCTGAATATCTGGGAGTCGGTGAAGGCTGCCGCTGCCCAGGCCCTCGGCGTTGCCCGGGAGATGAAGCTGTCAGGGGTTACCTTGGTCCTTGATGCCCCGGATGCCCTGGGGTTTCATAAAAAAGCCCTGGAGGGGATCATGCTGGGCGGCTACCGTTTTGCCACCTTTAAAAAAGAGGCCAGAGAGGAAAGCCTGCTGCCGGAGATCACCTTTGTTGTCGGCGCCCTTGATGCCGTTGCCATCAATGCTGATCTGCAGCGGACGGAGAAGGTATGTGCGACCGTCAATCGGGTGCGCCATCTGGTTGATCAGCCGGCCGCCAATCTTGGGCCGGAGGAATTGACTGCTGCCTGTCTGGACATAGCCAAACGATCAGATTTGTTAGTGGAGGTCTGGGATGAAAGCCGTCTCCGGCGTGAGGGGTATGCCGGTTTGCTGGCGGTGGGCAGAGGGAGCGAACGGCCGCCCCGGATGGTCCAGTTGCAGTATCACCCGGCAGGAGAAAGTCGTTTCCATGTCGCTCTGGTGGGTAAAGGGATAACCTTTGATTCCGGCGGGATATCGCTAAAGCCTTCGGCGTCCATGGAAGAGATGAAACGGGATATGGCTGGTGCTGCCGCGGTTATCGGGGCGATGGAGATTATTGCGGCGCTGAAACCGTCGGTGTCGGTTACCGGCATTGTGGTGCTGGCAGAAAATATGCCGGATGCCAGGGCCCAGCGGCCGGGCGATGTTCTGGTGATGAAAAACGGCACTTCGGTGGAGGTGAAAAATACCGATGCCGAAGGGCGTCTGGTGCTGGTCGATGGCATCTTGCGGGCGGTTGAATTGAACCCTGACTATCTGCTTGATATCGCCACGCTGACCGGTGCCTGCCTGGTGGCTCTGGGAACCCGCATTGCCGGGGTCCTAGGTGAACAGAAGGTTGTCGACCGTCTGTGTAAAGCCGGTGAGAACTGTGGTGAGATGCTCTGGCAACTGCCGCTGGAGCAAGGCTATAAGGAAGACTTGAAATCGGATATTGCTGATTTGGCCAATGTGGGCAGTGACCGTTATGCCGGCACCATCCGCGGTGCCCTTTTTCTGCAGGAATTTGTGCCGCCGGAGCTTCCCTGGGCGCATCTGGACATTGCCGGCCCCTCCTTTGTGAATAAGAAATGGAAGTATTTTGCTCCCGGAGCAACCGGCTTCGGTGCCCGGGTACTGGCCGGATTTGTCAAAAACCTGTAGCTTTGGCTGTGCTGTTATGTGGATATAAAGGGGGTATGGCTTAGCCATACCCCCTTGTTGTTTTTGCCAGGATAGTACTGTCTTTTCAGAGGTAAGCGATGAGCGGCCAACAAGGTCACGTTAGGGCGTATCTTTGATGTGAGGTCCGTAGATATATTTTGGTTCCAGGTGATAGGTATATGGAAGTCCGTAGAATTTCCAGCCATTGACCACATTGCGGTGGCCATAAAAGCTGCTGTACTGAGGCAGCAGATCTTTTTCGGTTTCCGTCCGACCGGTAAACTTATCCCCTTCAAAACCGTCGCTGATATTATAGACCTTGGTAAAACCACTTTTTACCAGCAGATCGACTGCCGGGACGCTGCGGTTGCCGCTGCGACAGGTGACCAGCAGTGTGTCGGTTTTCTTGAATTTTTTGCCCACTTCGCGTATAAAATCGGGGTTGAGATAATACTGATAGCGGGTTTTGCCGGCCGTCTGACCACGGAACTTATCTCCCTTGACAACGAATTCATCGCTGAGAAACATGAAGGGAATATTGTAAGCCATGGGGGCATGGCCGATAAGCTGATATTCTTCCGGGGTTCTGACATCTACCAGATAGGTATCTGCCGTTTTCATTAAGATATTATAGGCCTCCAAAGAGGTGATGTTGGCCGTCAGGGTGGAATCCTGTGCTGCCCAGGCTGGTGCTGCCAGGCAGAATATCATGGCAAGGAATAGTGCGGCTGTTTTAGGCGGGGAACTGCAGGTATGCTTCATGGTAATCCTCCCTTTCAAGATATGGATGAATAGTATAGAAATTACTATATTCAGCGGTAGTTCATTTGTCAATAGATTAGCTTTTCTTGCCACCGTGACAATTCTTGCACAAAATTTTCCTGAACGGGTTGGTTTTGATGCAGCTGTCGTCGGCCTCTTACAGACGCTTCTCCCGGTTGCCGCCGGCGTTTAGGTAAACAGCATGGGCTATGTGGGGTGTGATGAGGTCGTCAGCAGCTGAAGAAAATCCTCTGGTCAGTGTCATTATTCCGACTTTTAACCGTTCCTCACAGGTTGTTGAAGCGGTGCAGTCGGTACTTGAGCAGACCTACCGGCCGCTGGAGATCATTGTTGTTGATGATGGTTCCACCGACGGGACCAGAGAGCATGTAGCGGCCTACAGTGATCGTTGTACCCTGCTCTCTTCCAAGGAAAATCGAGGAGTCAGTGCGGCCCGCAACCGTGGGATCCGTAAAAGCTGCGGTCAGTTTGTCGCTTTGCTGGATTCGGATGATCTCTGGCTGCCTGACAAGCTTGCCCACCAGATAGCTTTTTTCCGTCGCCATCCCCAGGCACTGATCTGCCAGACGGAAGAGATCTGGATGCGCCGGGGTGTGCGGGTCAATCCGCGTAAGATACACCGGAAGTACTCCGGTCATATTTTTTCCCGGTGTCTGCCGCTCTGTATTGTCAGTCCCTCGGCGGTGATGATCAAACGGGAGCTTTTCGATCTGGTTGGCCTGTTTGACGAGCAGCTGCCAGCTTGCGAAGATTATGATCTGTGGCTCAGAATTGCGGCACAGCACCCTATTTTTCTTGTTCGGCAGCCGTTGATTGTCAAGCGCGGCGGACATGAGGATCAACTCTCCCGTACGGTTTTGTTCCTTGATCGTTACCGGATTCAGTCCCTCTGCAAACTCTTGCAGGGCGCCAGGTTGACACCGGAACAGTGGTGGCAGGCAGCCGGCGAACTGCAAAAAAAAGCTGCAGTGTATTGCGGCGGGTGCCGGAAGCGGGGGAAAACTGACGAAGCTGATAGGGTGGATATGCTGGTAAACGCTGCTCTTAAGATGCCTGACTCTACTAGGTGACTTCAGTTAGAAACTGGCCGGCAGCGGATGGCCGATGCTTATCCGTTTAGTATCTATGAAGACGTCGTAGATGACTAGTTCAACTCCGTGGTCACGGGCATGGCGCAGTTGCCGGCCATAGGCTGGATCGATATGGTCTGCCGGTCGGAAACGTTGGGCATCCATTCTCTGGATGAGGAAGAAGATGATTCCCCGCTGCTCTTCTGCCACCTGTTTTTCCAGTTCCACCAGATGTTTTAGGCCGCGGCTGGTGACGGCATCGGGAAACATGGCCAGACCATCTTCCACTAAAGTGCAATTTTTTATCTCAACGTAGCAGCGTTTTTCCTGTTCCGGATTGCTGAGCAGGAGATCAATACGGGAATTCTGGCCGTAGGGTACTTCGCTATTGATTATCAGATAGCCGTCCAATTCGGGGATCTGGTGCTCGATAATTGCTTTTTTTACCAGTCGGTTGGGAACGATGGTGTTAACACCGACCAGTGATGACGGCATATCGATCAACTCCCAGGTGTAGGGCAGGCGGCGCTTGGGATTGTTGGCCCGGGAGAGATAAACCGGGCGCCCTGGTTCACTGCAACTGATCATACGGCCGGAATTGGGGCAGTGGGCGGTAACCAGTTGACCGTTTTCCAGCTGAACATCGGCCAGGAAACGTTTATAGCGTCTTACCAGCCTGCCTTTTATCAAGGGCGGCCATAACAGGCCGTTTTTTTCCTCAGCTGCCATGGAAAGGAAAAAAGCAATAAAACAATGAAGCAAGGGCAAAGAGGCCCCACATGCCCGGGTGTACCTCCCGGACCCTGCCGGTCAGCAGCTTCAATAGTGGATAGACCATAAATCCGGCGGTGATGCCGATGCCGAGATTGTAGGTAAAGCACATCAGGACGATGGTGATGAAACTGGGCAGCCATTCGGTATAATCATGGAAGTCTATATGCTCTATGGCGCTGATCATCAATGAGCCGACCACTATCAGGGTTGGTCCGTAGGCATAGGCAGGGATGGAGGTGATGAAGGGGGCGCAGAACAGCCCGGTGAGGAAAAGCAGGGCAGCAGTTACCGCTGTCAGTCCGGTGCGTCCTCCCGCTTCAATGCCGGCAGCGGATTCGATGAAGGTGCCGGTAGTGGTGGTGCCCAACAGGGCGGCGGCAACCGTTGCCAGGGCGTCAGCCAGCATGGGTTTCTCGATTTCCGGCAGGTTGCCATGCTCGTCCAGCATGCCGGCCCGGGCCGAGAGACCAATAAGAGTCCCCATGGTATCAACAAAATCCATGATGAAGACGGTCAAAATGACCGAAAAAAACCCCCAGGTACATGCCCCGGCAATATCGAGGTGGAGAAAAATCGGCCCGAGTGACGGTGGCGGGCTGAAAAAAGTTTTCGGCAGCGGCGTAATCCCGGTCAAGTAGCCAAGGAAAGTGATGACCGTCATGCCGAGCAGAATGCCACCGGGAACTTTACGGATTGTCAGGGTGCTGATCAGCAGAAAGCCGCCGATTGCCAGCAGCGAGGTGGATGAGGTGAACGTTCCTGCGGTCAACGGGGCACCGGGAACACCGACTGTTACCAGGCCGGTGGTGACCAGGCCGATCAGGGTGAGAAAGAAGCCGATGCCGACGGCAAAGGCATATTTCAGCGAGGCGGGGATCGCCTGAACAAACCAGGAGCGGATTTTCAACAGGGTCAGCAGGACAAATAATACCCCGCCGATGAAAATGGCTCCCAGGGCGGTTTGCCACGAATAACCAAGCACCTTGACGACGGTGTAGGCGATGAAAGCGTTTTCTCCCATGTATGGGGCGATGACAAACGGACGCTTGGCATAAAGTCCCATGAGCAGGGTGCCAACCGCGGCGCTGAGAATGGTGGCCACCATCGATGGTCCACGGGGAATGCCGGCGACTTCAAGGATGGCTGGATTGACAACGATAATATAGGCAACCGTGATAAAGGTTGTCAGGCCGGAATATAGCTCCCGCTTGATGGTGGAATGGTTGCCGGTGATGATAAAATAGTTGTCGAGCCATTTTTTCATGGTCTTGGTGTACTAGAAATGATCTTTTCTGTCAAACAGTGTTGCTGGCTTCGTCAAAAGATCATCATGACAAGCAGGTGCCAACATGGCTTGCTGTGTCAAGCTATTATACCCGCCCTTGTTGTGCCCGATGTTCAGCCTGTGGCGGCGATCTAATGTCAAGCTCATAATAAGGGTTTTTCGAAAATTTCAGAGGTGATTTTTTATCCTATGCGTTGCCGACGCTTTCTTTTACTTCTTGCAGTTATGGTTGTTTGTCTGGAGGGAATTTCCCTCTGTATGCCCCCGCCGGCATCGGCAATTTCCGCTGTTCGGGAGAGAGTCAGGGTTGTTGCGCCGCCGATGGTTGGTGATCGTGATGGTCAATCGGCAGCGAAGAGGAGTTTTTTGACGGGGAAAGAGGGGGGCTTGCCAACAGGAAAGCTGTCGCTGCTGCGGGTTGGCTGCCTGCTGCCGTTGTCAGGAGATTTTTCATCCTATGGCCGCCGGTTCCTGAAAGGGATGGAACTGGCTTTGAGTGTCTATGGACAGGCGACTGGTGGCGCATTGGTCCGGGAGATTGTTTTGCTGGTTCGGGATACCGGTGGCCTGGCTGATGCAGCCATTCCCCTGGTACATGAGCTGGCTGTCAAGGAACACGTTTCCCTGCTTGTCGGTCCGGTAGTTGGTTCGGTTGCCAGTGCCGTGGCCCGTGAAACACTGGACCTGGGGATTCCCCTTATTCTCCTCAGTTCTCAGCCTGGCCTGGTGAATGGGGAGCATGGTGTCTTTCAGCATTTTCTGACATCCCGCAATCAGGCCGAACAGCTGGCCCGGCTGATGAGTTCCCGGGCGGCGGTTACGGTGCCGTCGGTTTTCTATCCGGATACGGTTTTTGGCCGCACCTTCAGCCAGTTTTTTGCTGCCGCTGCCGGTCGGGCTGGATTTGCCCCTTCTCGCCTGGTTTCTTATCAGGCCTCGGCAACCGATTTTGGTATACCCATCCGTCGTCTGCTTGTCGACTGCTTACCGGTACCAGTCGAGGAGGGGGAAAAACCGGCAACTGAATGTCAATTGCCGGAGCAGTTCCTGGTGATTCCCGACAATGCCCGCCGCCTGCGGCTGCTGGCGCCGCAACTGGCCCACTATGGTATGACCCGAGTGCATATCTTTGGCAGCCGTGGCTGGCATGAACTCCATGATGAACTCAAAAAAGAGTCGGGTGTGGCAGGGGTGCAGTTTGTTGATGCCTTTTATGCCGGCAGCGATGCTCCCGAGCGGTTGGTATGCTATCGGAATCGCTATCAGGCCATGTTTGCTCAACCAGCCTCTCTTTACGATGCCTACGGTTTTGACACCGTTTGCCTGCTCAAGGAGATCGGTGAAGCAATCACCGGCGATACCAGTGACCCACAGCAGGTGATCAGTGCCGTTCGCAGCCTGCCGCCATTGGAGATGGTGACCGGCTGCACGTCACTGACTGCCGATGGTGAATTTGAAAAGCAGCTCTACTGGTTGTCGATAAGCGATGATGGTACGATACAAGGGGTCGCTGGAGAGCAGGCGTTAATGAACCAGTAACTCAATAATATCTTCGTTTTTGGCCAGTTGACAATCAAAGGAGCTGACCACCTCGTTGCTTTTAAAATCCACCAGTCTGGTATTTATCAAGACGTTGTTCCGGGTTTCCATATACGTTCCCACCAGCACCAGATCTGCCTTCATTTCATGGGCCAAGCTGGTAAACTCACGGGTCAGAACAAACTCGCCGTTCTTGCCCTGATAAAAAATGTCCTTCAATCTGGTTTCCCGGACACGAAAGCCGAGGGCAGCCAGCCGACTCAACATCTGTTCCCCCATCACCATGCCAAAATGGCTGGTTTGGGAAAAGTCAGCCAAAGTGACAAACGAGGTCACCACGATAACCGTATCATGACTGTTATGTGGCGGTGACAGGGAGGTGATCAGATGTTCGGCAATGACCCCGGTTTTATAGGTTCGTTCATACAGGTAATCGCTATAGCTCAGTTCCCCGGAGGTGAGGCAGCCACTGAGGGTAGCTGTGAGCAACAGCGAGAGCAGTATGGCACCTAATAACATGGTTCGCTGGCCACGAGCTGCCTTGATCTCTTTGTTCGCCGGCATGTCAGTTCATCTCTTCTATTTTGATAACGGGCTCCTGGTAATTGAGCAGATAATCGATCAGCGTTGTTCGGGGCAGCCAGCGGCCGGCGGAGGAATAGATAATCTGCGAGGTCTTGCCAATGATTTTAGCAGAGACATAGACTCCCACCGGAGTCAAGGTGTATGATCCGGTGATGATGAAACTGGCTTGATGTTCATCCATAAGTTTCTGCAGGTCCTGGGAAAGGGCCACAATGCCATACTCCTTATGTATCCTCATGGCTTTGCTGAGTCGGATTTCTATGACTTGGAACCCTTCATTCTGGATGTTGGTTGCCAGGGCATCTCCCAGCAGCCTGCCCAGTGGTGTAGTTTCATCATAGTTGCTTTGATCGACAAACGATGAGTAAAGAAAGCGGTAATCCTGCTTTAGGGCGGCATTCTTGATCAGTTCCTGATCAAGAAAGTATTGCAGCAGATCAGCGGTGATGTCCTCCATGAATTGGGTCATATCTGCCGCCTGGTCCATGGGAGAAGGTGGTGCAGTAGATTCCATCCCCACAGCAGCCACTATTTCATTCGGGGCGTCGGCGCTTGCGATGTCTTGTTCTGGTTCAACGGGCTGGTCGGCGGCAGCCGCTGGCTGGGTCACCGATGCCGGTTGGTGGCTGGAGCTGCCGAGATGCCAGGGAAGCCAGCTGCGACAGCCGGTCAATAAGACCAGCAGTAAAAACAGTGAACAGATACCCAGGTGATGGATTTTATTCATGGTGCAGCCTCCTTGCCAGGGCCATGACGTTGCAGGTAGGGGTCCCCTGTAGTGTGTTGTATAGCATGGATAGCAAAGAGTTGCAAAAAACACACCATAGAAGGATGAATAAAAAGGAAATGTTGCTGGCTGAAAAATAGTCTGCCGTTTTTCTGGGCGTTTTCTGTAAAAAGCACGTAATCTGAGTCTCCCAAGGTAAAAAACCGCAGCCAATGAGCATCTGCTCAACTGTGAGCCGGGGAATTGACTGTTTTTTTATATGCAAGAGACGGGATGCCATGGCGATTTTTTGCCGGAAAATGTCATGAAAATCAGCAATGTTTGTCGTTTTTTTGACAGTGAAGGCATGTGGTGTCGGATGAGTTTGGCAGTGAAGAGGGAACTATGCCGCACCTTGCTGCTGCTGCCAGTCAGGCTGTGGGTGTGGTGAAATGGGTCCGGCCGGCAGTCGCCCAGAAAAAAGACCCGCCCGGAAACGGGGCGGGTCTTTTGAAAAATTCTGGTGGAGGATAAGGGACTCGAACCCTCGACTTCCACGTTGCGAACGTGGCGCTCTCCCAGCTGAGCTAATCCCCCTCATCTCTGCACTATGGTCTCGTCGCCAATCAAGGCGAGCAGACATCCTTCGTACAAGAAAATCTGCTCCTTGTCAACGCCTTTGCCGGTGTGTTGCTCAGCTCTTTTCCCGGGGCAGGCCGGTCAACAAATGTTTGATATGCTCCTTGAGCTCGCCGAGATTGGCAGACTTTACCACATAGGCATCCGAAGCCCACGTGGAGAAATCCTGTTTATACTCGCCATAAGCAGAACAGAGAATAACCGGCAGCTCCCGGTTCTGTTCCTTGATTTTGATTAAGGCCTCCACCCCCGACATGCCAGGCATCTTAATATCCATAATGACTAAATCCGGCTGAAAGGCCGGGATGATTTCCAGTGCTTCTTCAGCAGTGGCGGCAGTGCTTATCTGGTAGCCTTCCTCTTCCAGTTCTTCCTGGTACAGCAGGCGGATATTATCTTCATCATCGACCACAAGAATTTTTTTACCCATTGGCATGCTCCCCTCGCTGGCTGGTTGCAACACGGTATTATTCTCAATGGCTTCCTAACAACGCCACCTTCTTCGTTAAGCGGCAACCTTCGTCACTGCGGCGAACTTTTATGGTTGCCTCATTCCTCAGGTTTTGCCTGCCTCGAACCTGGAGCCGTTACTGTGCCATCCGGTTTTTGAAGCTTTTTACCGTTGTTACACGTTTGTCATTCTTTATTTGTGATGATTGCATCCCGGAGAAATTTAGCTGATTCTTCGGGTGGGGTCGGGTTGATGTAGAATCCGGACCCCCATTCAAAACCGGCAATTCTGGTTAATTTGGGTATTATTTCAAGGTGCCAGTGATAATACGCTGAATCATCCTGCCTGAACGGTGCTGAATGGAGAAAAAAATTATACGGCGGTGTATCGAGAACCTGATCCAGCCGCTTGAGCGTTTCAGAGAGCATCATGGAAAATGATTCGATATCATGTTTGCTGGTTTCCTGGTAGTGGGCGCTGTGGGTTTTGGGAATAATCCAGACTTCAAAAGGAAACCGGGGGGCGTAGGGGCAGACGGCGATAAATTCGTCATTTTCGCTGATTACCCGCTTTTCCTGCTGATGTTCCTGATCGACAATGTCGCAGAAGATGCAACGTTCCTTGTAGGTATAATAGTTTTTTGCTCCCTCAAGCTCTTCTTTAATCTGCCGGGGAATAATGGGCAGGGCAATGAGTTGTGAGTGAGAGTGCTGGACGGTGGCACCGGCGGCCATTCCCTGGTTTTTAAAAATGATCACCGAACTGAAACGGCTGTCTGCCGCCAGTGTTGCCAGCCGATCCCGGTAGGCCCAGAGGACATCCTCAACTTCATGGACAGCCATGGTGCTGAGGGTTGCCTCATGGGCTGGATTTTCTATAATGACTTCGTGCATGCCCACGCCGCTCATGACATCATACATGCCGTTGCCATGTTTTTCCAGCGCCTCCTTGTCCGTAAGGGCCGGGAATTTGTTGGGAACCACCCGCAGGCGCCAGCCGGGTCCGTTGGGGGGACTTCCTGGTTTGCGATAGGCGAGAACTTCAGGAGGAACGACATCTTCATTGCCGGGGCAGAAGGGACAGAAGCCTTTACCTGCTTCTTCTCTGACGATGTCAGTGAAATCGGAAGGGCGTTTCCCCCGTTCTTTGGCAATGATCACCCAGCGATCAGTAACGGGATCTTTGCGGAGCTCTGACATGGACGATATCCTTTCTTCTCTTCTAGCAGCTTTCAGCAATTGCGGTGCTGATCATCTCCGGGGTTACCTGAAGGGTTTTTCGACAAAAACTTTCGAGCAGGGCATTGCCGGCAATTTTACTGATCAACCGTGGAATGCCGCCACTGGCTTCATGAATGAGACTGAAACAGGATGGCTCAAAAAGCTGTGGATTGCCGCCGGAAACCAACAGGCGGAATTTTATCAGCTGCTCCGTTTCACCGGCGTTCAGGGGGGGGAGCTCCAGTGACAAGGATATCCTGCTTCTGATCGAGGCATGGGTTGGATGGTGGAGTCGTTTGAGAAATGGCGGTTCACCGACAAAAATGATTGACAGCAATTTCCCCCAGGATGATTCCCAGTTGCTCATCGACCTGATCAGATGGAGACATTCCGATTTCAGGAAATGGGCTTCATCAACCAGTAGAACTAACTGACGACCTGCTTCTCCCTCTCGGGTTACGGTTTCCTGCAGCCAGAGCAGTTTTTCCTGTTTAGGTATCTGACGTCCGGTCGGGCCGTGCAGGTGATGACAGAAAAGGTCCAGCAGGGCTGCCTGGCTGATCTGGGGGGGTGGTAGAATCAGCAGGGTCAGAAACTTTTCCGGTTTTAGCTGTTGCAACAGCAGCCGGGAAAGTGTTGTCTTGCCGGTGCCGCTTTGTCCCCAGAGCATCATGATCGGTCGCCGTTGCTGCAGTCCGGTGTTTAGCTTCAGCATGGTTTGTTCATGGATTTCCGTCGGATAAAAGATATCCGGGTCAATGGTATCCTGGAAAGGATCTCGGTGCAGACTAAAAAATCTGAGAAAATCTTCCATCTTCTTCCGTTTCATGAATAAGGTTTTGCAGGCGTCGGAAGGCCGGGGTATTTCGGGTGGCAACATCAAACTCCGGGCTGTCCAGAAGCTCCGCCAGCTGGCGAATGCAAAAAGACGCCCGGCTTTTTACTGGTTCCATGATAAACGGCTGCCGATTTCTGACTGCCCGTTCCACACTGCGGTCGCGGTACAAATAACCAAGATTCGCCAGTGTGCGGTTCAGGAACTGCCGGCAACAGCTGTTTAATCGTTGATATACTTCGGCTGCCTGGCTTAAGTTGCTTACTTGGTTGGTAAAGATACCTATCCTGGTATCAATGTGTTGGTGGCTGCAGGTTTTAATGACGCCGTAAGCATCGGCCAGGGAGGTGATATCAGGGGTGACAACAAGCAGGAGATCATCAGCAACGCGGATGAAGTCCAGTACCGAAGGCGTGATGCCGCTGCTGGTGTCAATAATAATATAGTCGGCTACCTGCTCGAGCTTTTCCAGTTGTTCAAGAAGGTGGTTTCTCTTATAGGTGGGCAGATTGGCCATCTCAGCAATGCCGCTGGCACCGGCAATCATCGCTACCCCGGCAGGGCCGGTAGTGATGATGTCAACCAGCGGAAGGTCCATTTTGATCAGTGTTTCCAAGGTGTGTTTCACCGGTATCCGCGCAAGTAGATGGAGGTTGGCAAGGCCAAGATCGCCATCGACCAGCATAACTTTTTTCCCCCGCAGGCGCAGGGCGATTGCCAGGTTAAGCGATATGCTGCTTTTCCCCACCCCGCCTTTGCCGCTGGTGACCGTAATGATTCGGGCCAATGACCGGGAGGACTGTTGTTTGCCGACCGGGAGATAAGGACCGAGCTGGATGTTGATCTTTTCATCGGAAAGCTGTTGGGATTTCAACTGGTGGATTTTACTGAAAAGCTCTATGACTGCATATGGGTAGACAAGCCGGCCGCCATCGGTAATCTTGGCCGGCAGGCAGGAGGAGAAGATCTTTTCATAAAAACGCAGCAGGCTTTCTTCCAGGCCGAGCTTTTCTGAAACGGTTTTGAGAGGAATAAGCCCCTTGTCAGCTGTTTTCATGAAGGTTCAGAATAGAGGTTATCCTGCGGTTGGTTGTGTGAGCAGCATGGTGGCTGTGGCCACCAGCTCGTCTGTTTTGAACGGTTTTTGGTGCCAGACAGTTATGCCAAGGTTTTTGAGCTTTTCCTGTTGTGCTGCTGCATCCGGGCCGGTAAGGGCGATAATCGGCAGGTCATTGAAGAATTTAGCGGTCCACCGCAAAATATTTTTTGCCGGGTTGCCCCCCACGTCCAGATCAATAATCAGCAGATTGAAGAGTTTCTGTCGTACAATGTCAACAGCCTCCTTGTCGCTGGTGACCACTTCAACCTCAAAGCCGGCTGAGAGGTTTTCAGCTAAAATATTGCCCAGTTCTGGATCGTTTTCCACCAGGAGAATGCGGGCACGGTCTGGCTTCCAGTTGACAGCCCGGTTGTTTTCGGTGTCATGGTGCAGGGCTTCACTGATGGGGTTGCTGGTGGTTTGCCGGGCGATGGGCAGCAAAAGGGTGAACGTGGTTCCTGTTCCTACTTTGCTTCTGACGGTAATCTTGCCATTATTCTGTTCCATCAGGGAATGGCAGATGGCCAAGCCCAACCCGGTTCCCTCACCGGCCTCACGGGTGGTGAAAAAAGGGTCAAAAATGATGCTCTGTTGCTCCGGTGGGATGCCGGTGCCGGTATCGGAGCATTCAACGACCACATGGTCTTCCTGTTGCTGACCTTTGAGTGTGATGGTGCCGCCATCAGGGATTGCCTGCTGCGCATTGATCAGCAGGTTGATCAGTACCTGGCCAATCTGCATGGCATCGACGTTCACCAATGGCAGATCATCGGGCACCAGGTTGTTGATGGTTATTTTTTCATAGGAAGTTCGGTGTTCCACGGCGCTGATGGCCTGGGCAATAATCTCCTGCAGGTTTGCCGTCAGCCGTTGTGGTTTGGCCGGATAGGCGTAGGTCATCATGTCTGAGATGATCTTGGAAATTTTTTCGGTTTGCTGCAGCACCGTCTGGTAATGAGACAGCTCTTTTTTCCGGTCTCTGCTCTTGGGATCCTGCTTCTGCATTACCTGGATATTGGCAGAAATAACCGCCAGGGGATTGTTGATCTCATGGGCGGCACCGGCAGCCAGTCGTCCAACAGTGGCCAACCGCTGAGTATGGTAGAGCTGTTCCTGGATCTGTTCAGTGTGGCGATGTAATTCGGCAAGTTCTTCTGATTGCTGGTTCAGGTTGTCAAACAGCATAACCTTGTGAACGTTATTGGCAACGGCGGACGCAAAGATGTGCAGGATCTGCAGCAGCGATTCTTTTTCTCCCCCGTAATGGATGATTTTGCGGCAATCGATGATCAACTGGCCGATAGTACCCTTGCTGTTACCGCTTCGATAGGAGAGGGGGATGGCCAGCAGGGTCGAGTGGGGCAGCAGAGGAATGATCTTTTCCGAAGCCAGAAAGAGATCGGGGGCCAGCAGCAGTTTTTCAATGGAATCAAGTGACTTTTTCTGATTTTTTGGGAGGTGATTCTTGCTGTTGTGGCTGTTGTCTTGAGCCAGCCAATCCTGGGGGTTGAAAAATTTTTTATTGGCATATCCCAGTCCGGCCGGTTGGCTGTCCTCTGCTTTCAAGAAGCAGAGTGCCAGATCACTTTTGAAGGTCTCAATGGTTTCCTGGAGAATAATGCGGGTCAGTTCAGCGGGTGTATGAAACTGGCTGATTTCCTGCTCGAGACGATAGATGCCTTTGAGGATGCGGTTTTTAAGCCGCAGTTCATGCGCTAGCTGCTCCCGTGCCAGGTTCATTCTTCCCAACTCGCGGTTAGCCTTTTTGATTGCTTCAAAATAGCTCTGGTTGTCAGCCAAGCCCAGGGTGTCACTGAATTCACCCATGCGATCCATGGTCTCAGACAAAAGATCAGCAATCTCCTCATCCTTCCATTTGAAGAACTTTTGCAGGACAGTGAAACTTTGTATATGGTGAGGATGGCAGGGGAGGTCAACGTCCTGGTTGATAAAGTAGTTTGACCCCAGATGGTGGATATTGCAGAATGCATCGGCAAACCGGATCATGACCGGCAGCTGATCCTCCTTTTTGGCAAAAGAGGTGATGGGCTGGTGGTGAAGCCAGATGCTGTTAACGATTGTTTCGGGGAATTGCCAGCGTTCTGCAGCCCACTTTCCCAGTTGGTGATGGCCGAGACCGAAGATTTTATCCTCCAGCATCAGAGGTTGCATATCAGGACTGGTGGATTGGTGTTGCTGCTGCAGATGATCGAGAAAGATTTCCAGTTCATCAGGAAACCTGATAAAGATAATAAGTTTGCCGATATCATGGAGCAGGCCACCAAGAAATGCTTCTTCAGGATAGGGATAGCCGATCTTGCGGGCAATGGCCTCGGCAGCGACAGCACAGGCAAGGCTGTGCTGCCAGAAGCCGACCATCCGTGCTTCACCCTTTTTTCCCTCGGGAGTAAACGAATTATAGATGCTGATACTCAGGACCAGGTTACGAATGGTTTTTTTCCCTAACAGGGAGATGGCGTGTCCCAGGTCGTCAATTCTTTCCACGGGGGAGTAGGCACTGGCATTGATCAGGGAGAGAACCTTGCCGGAAAGTGCCAGATCCTGGCGGACGAGAGCCGCCAGGCTTTTGTAATCAGTCCGGTCATCAAAACAGCCATTAATGATTTTTGTCGCCAGGGCTGGCAGCGGGGGGATATCGTCAACAGTACCTATTTTTTCCCTGAGGAGGTGTCGATACATATAAAATCCTGCCTTGGAATGGAAAAGAATACCATGTTTGACTGCTGCTAGCCGGTGAAGGCGGGGACTGTGCCAACCTCAACTCTTAACAGATTGCCGACGGCTTGACAACTGGTAAATAATGGTTCTTCTTTTCTTGAAACTTTTGTATATACGGCAGAACCTGTGAAAAACTTTAGCTTTTTTCGCAATCCGGAAAACGGTTTCAGGCAAATGTCGAAGGTTGTCCGGGAGAAGTGCTTTTGGTTGATGTCCACCTCGCTCTTATGATATAGAGGGGACTTGCAAAAAAGAGGAGGCCCAGAGAGTGCCTATAGATCGTGATATGCTTATGACGGCCATCGGGGAACGGAAACGGGTACTGGTTCTTACCCATAATAATCCGGATCCTGATGCGCTGGCTTCTGCCTGTGGGCTGGCGACCATTTTTCAGCATTTGACGCCCTGCCGGGTCCAGGTGGCTTACGGCGGGATAGTCGGCCGCTCTGAAAACCGGACCCTGTTTCGTTACCTGCCCATCGACCCAACGCCTTTCGGCCGTATCCGGGGGAGAAAACAGCTTGCCTATGCCCTGGTGGATACCCAGCCGGGGGCTGGCAACAATGCCTTGCCCCTGGGGATGGTGCCAGCCATGGTTGTCGATCATCACCCCCGGAAAGCATCAACCCGTCCCCTGCTGAAAGAGACCCCCATCGTTGACATCCGGACTGACTATGGTGCCTGCTCAACGATTATTGCAGAATATCTCCAGGAGCTGGAGATCCCCATTTCTGCCAGTTTGGCTACGGCGCTGGTTTACGGGATTACCTCTGAAACCCAGAGCCTTGGACGGGAGGCCACCAAGCAGGATCTGAAAATATTTAATGACCTCATTCCCCTGGCAAACCTGAAAAACCTATCAATGATCGAGTTCAGCCGCCAGCCGCGGGAATATTTCCGTTATGTCAGGAAGGCAGTGGACAATGCTTTTTTCTATAAAAATGTCATTGGTACCCGGCTGGGTGAGATCGGCAATCCTGATATGGTGGCTGAAATGGCGGATTTCCTCTTGCGGCATGAGCGCATGAGCTGGTCGATTGTTACCGGGTTACATCAGGAAAAACTGCTGGTTTCTATCCGGGCGATGAACCAGAAGGCCCGAGCCGGCAGAACCATACGCCGTTTGGTGGAAGTGCTGGGCGGAACTGCAGGAGGACATAATCTGGTGGCTGGCGGCCAGCTTGACTGCAAAGGCAAAACAGCCAAAGAAATTACCCACCTTGACTGGGAATTGATTGTTGGCTTCATTAAAAAGGTAACCAATATTGAAAATATCAAGGTGATTAATCCCCTGGTTGCATTGGCAATCAAAGATCCGTGGGAGAAATAGCAACCTTGTTTACCCCGGCTGATCGGTTTGCTGCCCATCTTCACAAGGTGCTGACGATCATGTTGCTATTGTTGTTTTTCCCCCTTCTGTCTCGTGTCTGTTTCCGGCAACAGAACCCTTCCCTTTGTCCATAGGACCACATGGTTTGAAAAAAGACAGCTGGACTATATACCGACGCCTTTTGGGGTATTCCCGTCCCTATGCTGCCCGGGTGGCCATTGCCGTGGTTGCTTCCGTGGTGGTGGCTGGCGCCGATGTTTCCGTTGCTAAGTTGATCCAGCCGCTGGTGGATAAGATCCTTGCTGCCGGTGAGAGTTCGGTGATCATCTATGTACCGATTGTTATTGTTTCGCTGGCCGTGATTAAAAGTACGGCCCGTTATCTGCAGGAATACTTTATCAAGACCGCCGGCCAACTGGTTGTCCAGGATATCCGCAATGATATCTACTCCCATTCCCTGGCGTTATCGATGGGATATTTTTTCCGTCATGCTTCCGGCAACCTTATGTCGCGGATTCTCAATGATGTTGGGGTCATGCAACGTTCTGCAGCGGATGTGCTGGTGGACGGCATCCGAGAAAGTTTTACCCTGGTGGGACTCATTGGCCTGGCATTCTATACCGACTGGAAATTGGCTCTGCTGGCTTTCCTGGTGTTGCCGGTAGCGGTGGTCCCGGCAGCAGCCATAGGGCGCAAGATTAAAAGTAACACCCGCCGCGGGCAGCAGACGATGGGGTTTTTGACCACCATCCTGCAGGAGACCTTTGCCGGCATTAAGATTGTTAAATCGTTTGGCCGGGAGGACGATGAGCGGGCGCGCTTCCGGGATGAAAATCTCAACTACTATCGCTTTATGAGAAAGGTGATCAAATATGATTCAGTGGCTCGTCCCATGGTTGAGCTGCTGGGCTCCTTCGGCATCGCCGGCGTTGCCTGGTATGGCATGCGGCGGGTGTATTCCGGGTCCATAACCCAGGGTGAACTTTTTTCCTTCATCGCTGCCATCGGTATGATGTACAGTCCGTTTAAACGGTTGACAAGGGTCAATAACCAGGTGCAGAAATCGGTAGCGGCAGCTGAGCGGGTCTTCGAAGTGACAGATGAAAAACCTGATATTGTCGATGCTGCCGATGCTCTTGCGGTTGACCAGGTGGCAGGTTCAGTGGTTTTTGATCGGGTTACGTTTGCCTATGAGGTCCAACCGGTTTTGCAGGAGTTTTCCCTTGCCGTGTCTCCGGGAGAGGTGGTTGCTCTGGTGGGTCCCAGCGGGGCGGGAAAATCCACCATTGTCGGTTTATTGAACAGGTTTTATGATCCCCAGCAGGGCTCGATTACCGTAGATGGCATCGATATCCGCCAGTTTACCATGGCCAGCCTAACCGCCAGTATTGCCCTGGTGGATCAGGAAACATTTCTTTTCCATGACTCGATAAAAAATAATATCAGATACGGGCGTCCGGAAGCCAGTGATGAGGACGTCAGGCTGGCGGCGCTGCAGGCTTACGCGGATGAGTTTATCAGCCAGTTGCCCGAAGGGTATGAGACCAGCATCGGTGACCGGGGCGTCCGTCTTTCCGGTGGTCAGCGGCAGCGGCTCTGTATTGCCCGGGCGATTCTCCACGACGCCCCGATTCTGATTCTTGATGAGGCGACCAGCGCTCTGGATACCGAAAGTGAAGCGATGGTTCAGAAAGCCCTGGCCAATCTGATGAAGAACCGAACAACCTTTGTTATTGCCCACCGGCTGTCAACTGTGCGCAATGCGGATATGATCGTTGTGCTGGAAGCGGGCAGACTGATCGACAAGGGAACTCACGAAGAGCTGCTGGCCAAGGGTGGACTGTACAAAAATCTTTATGATCTGCAGTTTGACGATAAACCATGAAAAAGCTTGGTGACTGGCTTCTTCTGCGGGTGGTTCCCTTGCTGGCCTCATTAGTCATCCGTGGGCTTTCACTGCTGATTCGGATTGATTATCTGGGGATGGAATACTGGCGTCAGTGCCGGCAGGATAAGCGCGGCGTCATTATCTCTTTCTGGCATGACCAGTTGTTGCTGATGGTCAAAGGTAACCCTAGTAAGGCGGGGGCCAGGATTCTTATCAGTGCTTCGAAGGATGGTGAGCTGATTGCCAGGACCATGCGCTATTTTGGCCATGATGCTGTGCGTGGTTCATCTTCACGAGGAGGAAAAGAGGCGTTGAAAGAGATGGTCCTGCTGGCGCAGGAACCCGGCGATCTGGCCATAACGCCTGATGGCCCTCGTGGTCCGCGGCATCGATTGAAGCCGGGGGTTGCTCAGTTGGCCAGATTAACCGGCCGACCGGTGCTGCCGCTCGCTTTTGCCTGCAGCCGGGGGCGGCGTTTTCAATCCTGGGATCGTTTTCTGCTGCCCTATCCCTTTAGCCGCGGCGTTTTTGTTCTTGGAGAACCGGTAGTCTGTCAACCGGGCGAGGAACTTGCCCTGCTTCAGGAACGTCTATCTCAAGCCATGGAACATGTGAACGAGAAGGCTCGGGCTCATTTGAGGTGCTATGGTTTATCTGCTGTATGACCTCATTCTTCTGCTGGCTTCTCTGATCCTGGTACCCTACTACGCCTTCAGAGGGGTGCGCTCCGGGACGTTGCGGCAGGGGATCGGCGAGAGATTAGGACGTATCCCGCCGGCAAAGCTCAGTCTTTTGGTGCGGCGACAGGTGTTCTGGATTCATGCCGTTTCGGTGGGCGAGACCCGGGCGGCCGTGCCCCTGGTTAAAGGGCTGAAAAAGGCCTATCCGGATGTTGCCCTGGTGCTTTCCAGTGTAACAGAGACCGGTCATGAAATTGCTAGCAACCTTTCTCAGGTAGACTGCTGCCTTTTCTTTCCGTTTGATTTTTCCTGGGTTGTCCGTCGGGTTCTGGCGGCTATCAGGCCGGAGTTGATTATTATTGTTGAGACGGAGATCTGGCCGAATTTTGTCCGCCTGGCCGATGAACAAAACATTCCTGTGGTGCTGGTCAATGGCCGGATATCGGACCGTTCTTTTCCCCGTTACCGTCGGTTCCGGTGGTTCCTGAGGCGGATACTGGAGCGTTTTTCCCTGCTCTGCATGCAGACTGACCAGGATGCCAAACGGATTCAGTTAATGGGGGCGCCAAAAGAATTAGTGCATGTTTCCGGGAACATGAAGTTTGATCTTGGTGACATTCTTCCTGGGGCGAACATTCAAGCTGTCAAGGAACGCTACCAGCTTCCTGACGACGCACTTATCTGGATTGCCGGCAGCACCCACGCTGGTGAAGAGGAGGAGGTCGTTGCAGCCTATCAGCAGCTTTTGGCCGAGGGGAAAAAGCTGTTTCTGGTTCTGGTGCCCCGACATCCAAATCGATGCAAAGGGGTGGGGGAGATGCTGCGGCAGCGGGGAATCTCTTTTGCCCGCCGGAGTGAACTGCCTGTGACGGCATCCTTTCTTGCCGCTGGAACCGTGCTGTTGATGGACACCGTTGGTGAGTTGCAGAAGCTCTATGGGGTGGCTGATGTGGTGTTTGTTGGTGGCAGCCTGGTGCCGGTTGGCGGCCATAACCTGCTGGAAGCCTCAGCGGTGAAAAAACCGGTCCTCTTCGGTCCCCAGATGCACAATTTCAAAGAGATTTCGCGGCTGTTGCTGGAGGCTGGGGGTGGGCTTATGGTCGCTGACGGAAACGAATTGTTTACGGTCATGGGCCGCTTACTGGACAGTCCTGCGGAGCGGTATGAGCTTGGTGAGCGAGGCTATCAGGTGGTAGCCAGGCACGCTGGCGCCACCGCCTTGACGATAGATTTGATACGGTCCGTGCTGACACAAGATGCAGCTGACCATAACGCCGCAATCGATTAAATGTTGGCCAGTGTTTTGATTGGGATGGGTGCAAAGAGATGGGGAAGATAGTCCAAGACTTTGAATTTTCAAAAAAATATGATGAGGGTCATTCCCGGCAATATTATGAAAAACATCAGGAGGCATTTGGCCGCCGCATGTCTGACCGCCGGGAACAGCAGATGGCCCGTCAGGCGTTGGCGATTGCCGGCAATCCCCAGTCAATTCTAGATATTCCCTGCGGCGCCGGTCGTTTCTGGCCGCTGCTGGCGGAAGATCCCCTCCGTCGGCTCTATGGGGCTGATGCCAGTGAGGCGATGCTTGCGGTGGCGGTGGCCAAACAGCCGCAACCGGTGAGCCGCCGTTTCACCGTTTTACAAAGCTCTGCTTTAGCCATTAAACTTCCCGAAAAAACGGTGGAGAGCATATTCTGCATGCGCCTGCTGCACCATATTGGTCAGGTAGAAGATAGGCTGGCAATTTATCGGGAGTTTTCCCGGGTTGCCAGCAGAACCATTATTCTGTCATTATGGGTCGATGGCAATCTCAAGTCATGGCGGCGGAAGAAAATGGAACGTTCCCGCCAGGGAAGGGCTTATCAGAACCGTTTTGTTCTGCCCCGGCAGCAGGTGGAGAATGAGTTTCGACAGGTTGGTATAAATATCATTGGCAAGATTGACTTCCTTAAGTTCTATTCCATGTGGCGCGTCTATGTTCTTGGCGTTTCTCCCCAGTAAATGCCGACCATGAAGTACCGCCATTGTTACTCTAATCCTCACTGGTTGCAACTGCTGCAGGATAATGGACTTAATGATTTTGACACCCTTTGGGATCTTGAGCACGACTGGTTTGAGCCCCCCAACCGACGTCGTGGCGGTTGGAGCGGGGTTTGCCGTCTGGAACTGAAGGGGGAAGGTGGCAGTGTCCTGTCGGTTTTTATGAAGCGTCAGGAAAACCATATGGCACGGACCCTCCGTCACCCTTTCCGGGGAATTCCAACCTCCCGTAAAGAGCTGCTTAATCTTATCCGTTTCCGGGCTGCTGCTCTGCCAGTGCCGGAAATAATCTATGGTGCAGACCGGGTTTTCCAGGGGAGGGCGCAGGGAATCCTGATTACCCGTGAATTGACTGGTTACCAGAGCCTTGATGAACTGCTGCGAGAATGGCGGATCAGGGGGTTGCCAGAGACTTTTCTTGCCCAGCTACTCTTTCCTCCCCTTAGCGGAATGATCCGGAATATGCACCAACAGGGGTTTCGCCATAATTGTTTGTATGGCAAGCATATTTTTGTCAGACTGACGCCACCACCGGCTGAGATCTGTTCGGAGGCAACTGATCCATCCTCTGTCAGGGTCAGCCCGGTGTTTATTGATTTGGAAAAAGTCCGTTTTTTCCCCTTAAAACAGCGCAATATTGTCCGGGATCTGGGTCAGCTGCATCGGCATACGGATTTTTCCCATGCCCAGTGGCAACACTTTATCGATACCTATCTGGCTCCCCTTCCAGAGGCAGCGCAGATCCGGGCTCGATTGGGCAAACAGAAAAAAAGCCGTTCATCAGCTGAACGGGTGTTATTGTAATTCTCTTTATGGCTGATAAAACCTATAAACTTGCCTTTGTGGTGTCACTCTATTTTGAGTACGGCGGCATGCAGCGTACCATGCTGCGGATCGCCCTCGAGTGTGCCAGACAAGGGCATCAGGTGGATATCTATACCGGTAAATGGCTGGGAAAACGGCCGGAAAAGATCGGCATTCACGAAGTCAATACCTGGTCACTGACCAACCATGGCAGCAATGATAAGTTGGCCCGTACATTTAAACGGGAAACGATGAATAATTGCTATGATTGTTTGGTGGGATTCACCAAAATCCCCGGCCTGGATGTGTACTATGCTGGTGATCCCTGCTATGCTGCCCGGGTTGAAGAAACCAAGGGGTTTCTGTTTACCCTGAGCCCCAGGCATCGGGCTTTTCGCCGCCAGGAAGAGGCTGTTTTTTCCCGGGGGTCTGGCACCGAATTTCTCCTTATTGCTCATCAGGAACAGGATAAGTTTATCCGCTATTATCAGAGCTACCCCGGTTGTTTCCACCTGCTGCCCCCCGGGATCAACCGGGAACGGCTGCTGAGCAGCAAACCACGTCCAGGTGAAATTCAGGCGTTGCGGCAGACACTGGGCATTGCCCCAGGGGAAATCATGCTCTTATTTATTGGCTCACGCTTTCGCACCAAAGGTCTGGATCGGGCCCTGCTGGCAGTGGCGAGTCTGCCTGCCGCATGGAGCAAAAAAATCCGCCTGGTGGTTGTCGGCGACGATAAACAATCAGCTTATCGTCGCCAGGCCAACAGTCTTGGTCTTGGCGACCGGGTTGTTTTTGCCGGTTCGCAAGCTGATATGGGCTCCTATTACTATAGTGCCGATGTGCTCCTTCACCCTCCCTATGTGGAAAATACCGGCACGGTTCTCCTTGAGGCGATGGTCTGCGGTTTGCCGGTACTGACGACCGCCAATTGCGGATTTGCCGCTCACATCGTTGAGGCCGGGGCCGGAGTGGTTTGTCCGGAGCCATTTGACCAGCAAGATCTGAATAGACGGCTGGCTGAGATGGTTGCTTCCGGGGAAAAGGAACAGTGGCGGCGCAATGGGATAGCCTACTGTGAGAAGCATGATCTTTACAGCCTGATCGAAGCGGCAAGTCGGATAATAGTTGCCCGGGCAGCAAAAAACCGGGAGGATCGGGAAAAGCAATGATCTTCATTCGTGACGATCTCAAAACGGTCTTCAAGAGCGAACAGACGGTGGATGCTTTTTTGGCAATTGATGGCCGACCGGTCAAACAGGTGGTTGCTGACCGCCGGACCATCTATTTTGAACGGGGTGGCCGTGGCTTTTACCTCAAAGCTCACCTTGGGGTTGGCTGGAAAGAGATAGTGAAAAATCTACTTCAGCTGCGACTGCCGGTTCTGGGGGCAAAGAATGAGTGGCAGGGAATCCTCGCTTTGGAGCATCTTGGAGTGCCTACCATGAGGCTTGCCGCGTATGGCCAGCAAGGGGTAAACCCTGCTACCCGGAAATCATTTGTGGTAACCGATGCCTTGGAACAGACGGAGGACCTTGAGTCCTGGCTGCCGACGCTAACGTCGGCACAAGAGGATGTTCTCCTGAAATGGGCGGTGATTCGCACCGTTGCCGGCATTTCAAGAACCTTGCATAGCAACGGCATCAATCACCGGGACTATTATCTGTGTCACCTGCGGATTGACCTGGCCGCATTGGCGCAGCAACAAAACAAGCCACGCATTTATGTCATGGACCTGCACCGGCTTGAGGTTCGTCCCGCTACTCCTGAACGGTGGCTTGTTAAGGATATTGCCGGTCTCCTCTATTCTACCCTGCATGCGCCGGGCAACATTCATTTGACCAGAAGTGATGTGCTCCGTTTTATTGCTGTCTATGATGGCATGTCCTGGCGGCAGAGTCTGACGGAACATCGGCATTTCTGGCAGAAGGTTTTGCAGCGGGTTATCAGCACCCATAAAAAAGGTGCTGGCGGGGCGGCGTTGCCGCCTTTTATGAATCGTTGGTTGGAAATGCGGTAAAAAAAGTAACCATGATTACCAGGTGATGTATCTGACAGGGCTTATTGGGGATGGTGACCACGAGCGGGGCAGGTGACGATGAAAACAATGAAAGGCTTGAACTTTAAGGCGCCGATAACAGATCGGATGGCGGTTATTCGTCCCTTTGTTGCTCAGGGCAGTGTCCTCGATCTTGGGGTGGTGGACAGCCGGCGGTTGCGCCATGATACGTTGGACAGGCTGGCGAAAAAGCCCAACTTACTATTTCGCCAGATATGCGAGATTAATGTCCAGGCGTTCGGGGTTGACATTGATGACGAGGGTATTGAGATCCTCCGCCAGCAGGGTTTTCATGTGCAAACTGCCGACGTGGTGACCATGTCTCTCGAACAGCGGTTTGACACTATTATTGCCGGTGAAATTATTGAACATCTGGATAACCCTGGCCAGTTTCTGCGCAATATGGGCAGACATCTTACACCGACAGGAACCCTGATTATTTCAACTCCGAACCCCTTCTACTGCAAACAGATCTGGAAAATTCTACGTCGTAATCAACCATCGGTACACGAGGAACATACCTGCTGGTTCGACCCCTCCACTTTATCCCACCTCTGCCGGATGTCAGGTTTGGACCCTTATGCCATCTATTGGCTGCAATCAAAGAAGCAGCTTTTCAAAACGTGGCCACAATTTTTCCGGACCTATTTTTCTCATTCCTTTATGGTACTTGCCAAGCAGGCTCAGCCATAAACCGTTTTGGTCAATTTCTGGCGGTTGCCTGAACTGAGTGGCAGGTGTTGGTGTCATGGTATATCGGTTTCAGGAGTCCTGTTTGTCCAGCAGGGTGTTTATGGCTTGGAGCATGGCTGCGGGCAGGATGCTGTGTCGGCATTCATTGTCTTGCGGGCAGGTCCGCTGCAGGCATGGCGAGCAGGTTTTGGCTGCCTGCAGGCAGATGTGTTCGGGGCCGCGTGGGCCATTGCGCCGGCTGTCGGTAGCGCGAAAATAGGATACGGTCGCAGTGCCCAATGCCGCTGCTAGATGAATGGGCCCCGTATCCCCGCCGACCACCAGATCAGCCCTTTCCAGCAAGGCAATAAATTCTCCCAAGCTGCCCCGGGGCCAAATAACGGCGTGGCGGCACCCCGCAGCAATCTCCTGCACTGCTGCCAGCTCTTCTTCATTGCCCCACGTCAGCAGAGGAGTGATGGTCCTGGTTTGCCAGAGGGATTGCAGCAGTTCCTGCCATTGGTCGATTGCCCATAATTTTGTTTTCCAGGTGGTGCCATAATGGCAGATTACCACGGGTCCATTGCCAAGGTCGATATTCTGCAGCTTTTTTTCCACCGGTTCATGGCAAAGCGGGGACGCTTGCAAAGGACCTTGTAGAAGACGGGTTTTTCCTCCGGGGAACGCCTCAGCTGCAATGCTGATGTTCTGTTCAGTAATATGGATGAGTTCCTTCTTTTTACCTACTTTCCGGTTTGTTGCCAGGGTGTTTGGCCATTCTCTGGCACCGTGGGCATCAAAGCCGTAGCGCAGCGGAGCGCCGGAAAAGAGGGTAAAGAAGCCGCTTTTGCTGTTTCCCTGCAGATCGAGAACGACATCATATTTTTTCTGTCGCAGCCTGCGGATCGTTTTGCCAAAGCCCTTGACTACCCTCAGCAGCCCCTGCCGTCGCCACTCTTTGGTATTTATTGAGCAGACTTTGCTGATCAGTGGATGTCCTTCAAGTGGAGTGGCAAATGATTCTTCCACCAGCCAGTCAATAGTCATGGTTGGCGAACAGCTGTGCAGGTAGGCAAGCACTGGCAAGGCATGGATAATATCGCCCAAGGCGCTGACCTTGACAATCAGAATTTTCATTACCTGGCACCCAGCATGGCATCAGCAGCGGCAAACACCTCATCAGCGGTGATTGCGGTCATGCACTGGTGATCTTTCGGACATTGCCGCAACAGGCAGGGGGCGCATGGCGTCGGTTTTCTGATGAGAGTAAAATCCGTGGTCAGCGGCGAGGTGGTAGTATGGTCCGTGGGGCCGAAAATTGCCACAATTGGAGTGCCGACCGCCGCTGCAACATGCATGGGACCGGAATCATTGGTAATTATCAGCGAGCAGCAGCTGATGGCAGCAATCATGTCTCTGACTGAGGTTTTGCCGATCAGGTTTAACACCGGTTGTTCCATCTTTATTGCAATATCATGGCCGATTTGCTGCTCTCCAGGTCCGCCGATGAGCACAATCCGCGCCTGGTGCTTCTCGGCAAGTTGGTCGGCTACAGCGGCAAAACGTTCGGGAAACCAGCGTTTGGCAGAGCCATAACTGGCTCCAGGGTTGATAGCGATCCACCTGCCGCCGCCCAAGATTTCATGGGCTTGCTGTAGTTCCATTTCTGTGCTTGCCAGCCGCAGTGGCGGCCTGCTGCCCTCAAGGCCAAGACCGGCAAGCATCTGGAGGTAATAGTCCGTATGATGCAGCTCTTTCGTTGCGGTAGTCATCGGTGAGCGATAGTTGATCAGGAGCATGCGGCCGTCCGTAGGATAACCCCCTCGCCGGGGGATGCCGGCCAAAAAGGCCATAAGTGCGCCTTCAATGGCATTTTGAAACAGCAACGCCAGGTCAAACTGCTCCCTGCGTAACTGCTGGCTGAAGCGCAGGAAACCGGTTATTCCCCGGTCCTTGCTGCGCTTGTCAAAAATCAGCACCCGATCGCAATCCGGGTGGCAGGTGAATAACTGGGCAACCAGCGGATTGGCAATCACTACTATTTCAGCCTCCGGGAAAGAGGCGCGTATCTGTGCCATAGCCGGGGTTGTCATAACCGCATCGCCAAGCCAATTGGTGGTGCGGATCATGATTTTAGCAATGTGTTCCGAAGTGAGTGTTTTCATCTTTTTGGCAAGAAGAGCAAGGTTAAAAAGCGTTATGCACGTTGTTGCCTTCATATCATTTTGTGACGTCAATTGCCATAGCTGAAAGCCTGATGACAAGCCTGCTGTTTTTTCGGGGTGATGCGAAAGATTACTGCCGGTTCTTGCGAGGCGACACCAGTGCGGCTGGACAAGTATGGTCTGGGACCGTTTTAGAGCGGGGCTTGTTTTCCTGGAGGGATATGCTCTTACTGTTCTTTGGCAGCCATCGATTCGGCTTCATCAATAAGCATGACCGGGATATCATTGCGGATTGGGTAGCGCAGTTGGCAGCTGTGGCAGAGCAGCCATTGCTCATCGGCGGTGAGTTCCAGTTCTTTCTTGCACTGGGGGCAGACAAGCAGATTCATTAGTTCATGATTGAGGACCATCTTGTTTCTCCTGCGTATGAGGTGGTGCTGGGTTATTCCTGCTTAACTGTTGTAAAATCCATTCGGTTGCCTGCAGGAGATCAGCTGCGATATGATCCGGCTGCACCTTCCATGATGGCGAAAACATCTCATACTCCCCCTTGCCGTAGCCGGTTAAAACAAAGATGCCCCGGGCGCCGATCCTGGTTGCCATCCTGATGTCAGAGTATTTATCTCCGACGACAAAAAAATGCCGATGGTGCAGGTTCAGGTCTTCAATTGCCTGTTCCACCATGCCGGTGTCCGGCTTGCGGCAGCCGCACGGCTGGCAATAGGGTGGGCTGCCGACGGTTGGATGATGGGGGCAGTAGTAGATGGCATCCAGGTGCGCGTGTTCGGCTGCCAACAGCTCTGTAAGACGCTGGTGTACTTCGGTGACCAGCGATTCGGGGAAATAACCGCGTGCCACTCCGGCCTGATTGGTAACCAGAATAACCGGTATCTGTGTTTCATTAAGGCGGCGGATAGCCTGGGCGGCACCAGGGATCAACTTTAAGCGGTCAACATGGTTGACGTAGCCGACCTCTTCGGTCACGGTGCCATCCCGGTCAAGAAATACGGCCGCCGGACAAGCTTCAGCTGTCATTTTTATCATTATCCGCCAAGGATATCTGCTGGTGGGTTTTTTTGGCACTATAGCGCAAAGCCAGGCGGGATTCAAGGAGCTTGTTGAAGCGCTCCGGCTGGTTGATCTGGAGCTCAATGTCAGCAATGGTCAGTTGGGGCAGCAGCTCGCCGGCAGCAGGAATGGCAGCTATTTTAACGGCATCTTTAGCTGTGGTGATGGCCAGGTCGCAGCCGGCTGCAGCCCGGCTGATTTTTTCCAGGGCGGCAGCGGTATAGGGACAATGATCAGGGAAGGTAAGGGTTTTTTTCAGGGTGATTCCCAATCCTTCAAGCTGTTGAAAAAAATAGTCAGGGTTGCCAATGCCGGCGAAGGCCACCGCGGTTTGGCCAGCCATCTGGTGGGCTGCCATCGGCGGATTCTCTCTGCTCAGGAAGTGGAAGCTACTCAGCCGGTACATTGCCGTGCAGACCCTCCGGGGGGAGATGTGGTTAAAGAGCTTGCCGATCTGTCCGCCGAAGTCAGGGTGGGGCAGGTCAAATTTATTCAAGACCACCAGATCAGCCCGCTCAAGGGCCGCCAGCGATTCCCGTAAAGGGCCGGCTGGCAGCAGATGGCCGTTGCCGAACAACCGCTGGCTGTCAATCATAACCAGATTGATATCACGCTGTAGACGGCGATGCTGAAAGCCGTCATCCATGATGATAATGTCCGGCTGCCAACGGCTGCAGACCGCTGTGGCTCCCCGCCGGCGGTTGGTATCAAGAATCAAGGCTGCGTCGGGAAAGCGGCTGTGCAGCAGCGCCGCTTCATCCCCCAGATCATCAATCAAAAAATCTCTGTCGGCTGGTTCATCGGGCAGGAGCATCAGTGGATTGTTGTTGTTTCGTCTCTGGTAGCCACGGGAAAGGAGGGCGACTTTTTTCCCGTGGCTGATGAAATGGTTGGCCAGCCAGGCGACCATTGGGGTTTTACCGGTACCACCGACGGTTAGGTTGCCGACGCAGATGACCGGGACAGGGACGCCGCTTGTTTCTAGCAGGTGAAAATCATAGAGAAGGTTGCGGCCGGTGGTTAGTGCTTGGTATACTAGTGATGGTGGATAGAGAAGATAGCAGCCCAGGCGTTTTGCAGTGTTAATCATTATCGCTTTTGCTTTGGGGCCGAAGGTAGCCTTCCAGGCAGAGATCGGTACCAAAATGTTTAATGGTTATCCCGGTTACCGCCTGGGAGTCAGCGATGGAATCATGTCCCTGTCCCCCCAGCATGCCCGTTGCTCCCCGACCACCGATGAGAATAGGGGCATAAAAAAAGCAGATTTTATCCACAATGCCTGCCTCAAGTGCTGAACCGCTGATCTCAGAGCCACCTTCCACCAAAAGGGTCATGATTCCCATGCTGGCCAGCTTTTTCATCAGCACCGGCAGGTCAAGTTGACCATTCTCGTCAGCATGAATCTGGAGAATCTTTTTTGTTCTCTCCTGGTAGGAACGCAGGGCATCCTGCTGACTGACGCAGGTTGCCAGAATCAGCTTTTCCCGGGCATCATCACCAAAAATATTGGCATGCAGGGGAGTCCTCAGGTGGGAGTCAACAATAATACGATAGGGGTTCCTGCCTTGCCCATGGGGCAGACGTGTGGTTAGTTTCGGATTGTCATGCAGCAGGGTGCCGATGCCGATCAGGATGGCGTCGGTTTCGTCGCGCAGCTGATGGACATAGTGGCGTGATTCTTCATTGGTAATCCAGTGGGAGTGGCCGGAGCGGGTGGCAATGCGGCCATCCATGCTGGCGGCAATTTTAAGGGTTACAAAGGGCATGCCAGTGGTAATGAATTTGCAGTATGCCTCATTTAGTTGCCGGCATTGTTTCTCGCGGATGCCGACGGTGACCTTGATCCCTGCCTGCTGCAACCTGGCAATGCCTCGACCGGCGACCTTGGGATTCGGGTCTTTCATCCCGATAACGACGCTGTTGATGCCGGCGGCAATAATGGCTTCAGTACAGGGGGGCGTGCGTCCCTGATGGTTGCACGGCTCAAGGGTAACATACATGGTCGCCTGGCGAGCCTGTTCGCCCGCTTCCCGCAAGGCAAAAATTTCGGCATGGGGTTGACCGGCTGCCGGGTGAAATCCCCGGCCGACAATATCCCCTTCTTTGACAATCAGGGCGCCAACCATGGGGTTGGGTGACGTGCGGCCTTTGGCTTTGGCTGCCAGCAGCAGGGCTAAGTCAAGATACTCTTCAGCAGTCATGTTTAACAAACTCGCAATAACCGGTACAACGCTTTGAAAACCGGATGGCACAGTAACGGCGTCAGCTTCGAGGCGTGCAAAATTTGAGGAATGAGGCGTACGGTGAGCACGCCGCAGTGACGACGGTTGCAGCGCAACAAAGAAGATGAAGTTGTTACGAAGCCATCATGTTTTCTTCTGGTTGTTGTTGATTAAGCCTTGCAGTTCCTGGATGAACTCATTGATATCCTTGAATTGCCGGTATACTGAGGCAAAGCGGATGTAGGCCACCTCATCCAGTTCTTTGAGCAATTGCATGATCTTTTCGCCGATGACTGAACTGGGAATCTCTTTTTCACCGCTTTCCTGCAAGTGCAGTTCGATGATCGTAATGATTTTTTCAATTTCCTCGATGCCCACCGGCCTCTTCTCACAGGCTTTCTTAAGTCCTACCTCAACCTTTTGCCGGTCATAGGGTTCCCGTCGGCCATCCTGCTTTACTATCAGGGGAATGGAGATTTCGATGTTTTCAAAGGTGGTGAACCGCTTGCCGCAGGAGAGACATTCCCGCCGCCGCCGGATGGTGCTCTGGTCTTTAGAAAGGCGCGAATCAATAACTTTATCTTCCAGAAAACTGCAAAAGGGACATTTCATAGGAGAACCAGGGAGATCGCCGCCTCTTTGAGCATCTCTTCAGCCAGTTCATCAGGGTAGGAGTCGCTAATGAAAATCTTTTTGATGCCAGCGTTGATAATCATTTTAGAGCAGATAATGCAGGGTTGGTTGGTGCAGAAGATATCGGCATCATTGACCGATACCCCATGATATGCTGCCTGAATGATGGCATTCTGTTCAGCGTGGAGGCCGCGGCACAGCTCGTGGCGTTCTCCCGAGGGGATCTGCCGTTCGCTTCGGATGCAGCCCCGTTCAAGGCAGTGGGTTATCCCTGAAGGAGTACCATTGTAACCGGTTGACAGGATCCGGTTGTTTTTGACGATCACTGCCCCCACCTGGCGACGCAGACAGGTAGAGCGGGTGGCTACCAGCTGGGCGATCTGCATAAAGTAGGTGTGCCAATCAGGTCGAGAGCGTTCAGATTCCATCGCGTCAGTTATTTCAGGAGGTAAGAATATTCCGGTACACCGGAAACTGGCTGCACAGCTCTTTTACCTGCCGGTTGACATCCTGTTTCAGGTGATCGTTTTCCGGATCGCGGAGGACTGCGGCAAAGAAGTCAGCGATGGTTTCCATCTGGGCTTCCTGCATGCCGCGGGTTGAAACGATAGGGGTGCCGATCCGGATGCCGCCGGGATCAGTGGGCGGCCGCTGATCAAAGGGGATACCATTTTTGTTGATGGTAATCCCGGCTTCATCAAGAATCTCTTCGGCCCGTTTCCCTTTCAGCGGCTGAGTAGTGAGATCAATGAGAAAGAGATGGTTGTCGGTGCCGCCTGAAACGATGGTGAAACCATGCTGCTGGAGACAGGCAGCCAGGTGGCGGGCATTCGTGACTGTCTGGTGCTGAGTCTGGCGGAACTGCTCCGTCATTGCTTCCTGAAAGGCAACCGCTTTGGCGGCAATAACATGCATCAGGGGTCCTCCCTGAATGCCGGGAAAGATTGTCTTGTCAATCCGGCTGGCGAATTCCTGTTTGCACAGAATCATGCCGCCCCGGGGACCCCGGAGGGTTTTATGGGTGGTGGTGGTAACGAAATCGGCATAAGGTACCGGTGACGGATGGGCGCCGGCAGCCACCAGGCCGGCAATGTGCGCCATGTCAACTACCAGGAGGGCGTTGACTCGGTCGGCAATCTGGCGAAATTTCGGAAAATCCAATTCACGGGAATAGGAACTGGCACCGGCAATAATAATTTTCGGTTGCTCTCGAACGGCAATGGTTTCTATTTCATCATAATCCAGGTAGTTGGTTTGCTGGTCAACCCCGTAATAAGCGGAGCGAAAGAGCCGGCCGGAAAAACTTACCGCTGCACCATGGGTCAGATGACCGCCATGGGCCAGGTTCATTCCGAGAATAGTATCCCCTGGTTCCAGGACGCTCAGATAGACGGCCATATTGGCCGAGGAACCTGAGAGCGGCTGGACATTGGCGTGCTCGGCGCCAAAAAGATCTTTTGCCCGGTCAATGGCCAGTTGTTCAATCTCATCGACCACCTGGCAGCCGCCATAATATCGTTTGAAGGGATAGCCTTCGGCATATTTATTGGTTAACACGCTTCCCTGGGCTTCCAGAACCGCTTGGCTGACATAGTTTTCGGAAGCGATCATCACCAGCTTTTCCTCTTCCCGGCGGGTTTCAGCCATGATCAGCTGGTGGATTTTCCGGTCGGCTGCCGCTAGCGGCGCGTTCCTCACTGATGCCGGCGGCCGATATCCATTGTCTCCCAGCTGTTCTACCCGACGCTCATGCCGCCCACCGGCGAAAGGGGTGGTCAGCCACGTTTTGGTAATGGCAATAGCTTCATCGCAGGTCAGAATACGACCGCCCAGCACCAGAACATTGGCGTCATTATGTTCCCGGGCCATCTGGGCCATAAACTGAGTGGTGGCCAGCGCCGCCCGAACCTTCGGATTTCGGTTTGCCGCAATGGACATGCCGATGCCGGTGCCGCAGATGATGATACCCCGTGAATAACTGCCGTTGGCGATCAGGTCCGTGAGCTGGTAGGCGAATGCCGGATAATCAACCGAAGCATCGGAATTGGTTCCCAGGTCGACAATTTCATAGGTTGCCGAGAGGACTGTTTTCAGTTCTTCCTTTAATGCATAGCCGCCATGATCACTGGCGATCAGCAGAGGTGGCAATGAGCTGGTTGTTGACTGGATATCCATTATGATTCAAGAGGGTAATGTTGGCGGTTAGCAGAAACTATCTTTAACCCATAACGTGAGGTGCTGCAGCATCCATGAAATAACAAAGTATGAGTTGTGCGACAAATCTTGGCCCTATTGTTGTCTGTTGGCCGGACGTTACTCCTGGTAGGTGGAGAAGGCCAGACAGGCATTGGTGCCGCCAAAACCGAAAGAGTTGGAAATTGCAGCATGCAGGTCGGCCTTTTTGGCTTGCTGAGGAACATAATTCAGGTCGCAGCCTTCATCCGGGTTGTCCAAGTTGATTGTCGGATGAACCATGCCGCGATGCAGGGACAAAACGGTAATTGCCGCTTCCACTGCCCCGGTTCCCCCCAGCATATGGCCGGTCATCGATTTGCTCGAGCTGATCAACAGCTTGCAGGCGTGATCTCCAAAAACCTTTTTCAAAGCCTGGGTTTCATAGAGGTCATTGAAATAGGTAGAGGTCCCATGGGCATTAACATAATCAACCTTTTCCGGGGTGATGCCAGCGTCGTCAAGGGCCATCTGAATGGCCCTAGCGGCCCCTTCACCCCCGGGGGCGGGAGCAGCGACATGGTGTGCATCGGCCGTCGAACCATAACCGGTGATTTCAGCTAGAATAGGAGCTCCGCGGTCGAGGGCGAATTCCAAGGCCTCAAGAATCAGTACACCTGCTCCTTCGGCCATGACAAAACCATCGCGTCCGGCATCAAAAGGACGACTGGCTTTCTCGGGATCATCATTGCGGGTGGACAGTGCTTTCATGGCGTTGAAACCAGCCACACTCAAGGGGGTGATGGCTGATTCGGTGCCGCCGGTAATCATGATGTCGGCATCATGTCTCTGGATGATTTTAAACCCCTCACCGATGGAATGGCTACCGGTGGCGCAGGCCGTGACAACAGAAAGATTCGGTCCCTTGGCATTGTATCTGATGGAAATGTTTCCCGGGGCAAGATTGGAAATCATGCCGGGGATGAAGAACGGGGAGATGCGCCGCGGACCGCTGGTCTCCAGGATCCGGTAATAATGTTCAAGCGATGGCAGGCCGCCAAGGCCGGCGCCAACAGAGACCCCGGTCCGGGTGCTCAGGTGGTCACTGATTGTCAGTTGCGCCATCTCCATGGCCATCTGGGCTGCCCCCAGACCGTATTGGATAAAGCTGTCTACCCGTTTGACCTCTTTGGCGGGCATGAAGTCAGTAGGATCAAAATCGGTTACCTCACCGGCAATCCTGGTTGCCAGGGCGTCAGTGTCAAACTTGGTTATCGGGCCAATACCGCTTTGCCCGGCAATCAGCGCCTGCCAGCTTTTTTCAACGCCCGTACCCAGCGGGGTGACCATGCCTATTCCCGTTACCACAACCCGTCTTTTCACCCTCTTCCTCCTTCATGTTTTTGACGAGGTGAGCTTTGTAACAGCAGCCTTTTCATGTAGTATTATTTCGGTTAATTGTAAAGGAAAAAAGACGTTCACCGGGGTGGTGAACGTCTCTAGGCATGACCAATGAACGTACTCTCTGGCAGTTATAAAGGGGCTATTCCTGATGTTCTTTAATGTAGTCGATGGCACTCTGAACGGTCCGGATTTTTTCAGCATCTTCATCCGGAATTTCAACGCCGTATTCCTCTTCAAAAGCCATGACCAGCTCTACCGTATCCAGAGAGTCGGCGCCTAAATCATCGATGAAAGAGGCTTCGTTGCTGATTTCCGCAATATCCTTAATTCCCAGCTGTTCAGCGATGATTTCTTTTACTTTCTGCTCAATAGACATGTGGTGTTTCCTCCTTAAATAAGAATATTTTCTGCGATTGATTGATGGATTATAGGGCCATCAGGAGATCAGCAGGCCGCCATTGACCTGCAGCACCTGGCCGGTAATGTATGAGGCAAGGGGTGAGAGTAGAAAGGCCACCGCACTGGCAATGTCGCCGACGGTACCCAACCGCTGGCTAGGGATCAGCTCAATCATGGCTTCCCTGGCCTTGTCGGTCATTCCTTCAGTCATTTCTGTTTGGATGTAGCCGGGGGCAATGACATTGCTGGTTATCTGGCGGGCGGCCAGTTCCCGGGCCATTGCCTTGCTGAAGCCGATGATTCCCGCCTTGGAAGCGGCATAGTTGGCCTGTCCTGCATTGCCCATGATGCCGACGACCGATGAAAGGAACACCAGGCGGCCAAAGCGCTGCTTGACCATTCCCTTGACCGCCGCCTTGGTGCAATTGAAGCAACCTTTCAGGTTGACGGCCATTACTTCATCCCACTCATCTTCTTTCATCCTCAGGATGAGATTGTCGCGGGTAATGCCGGCATTATTGATGAGAAAATCAAGTTTCTCATCATTGCCGATGATCGTTTTGACAAGCTCCTGGCTCTGGCTCAGGGAGCTGATGTCAGCTGGCAGGAAACGCACCTTGCCGGCCGTATCTTCCAACTCCAGGGCAACTTTCCCCCCCAGCTCCCGGTTGGTGCCACAGAAATAGACGGTTGCACCCAGTTCAGCCAGGGTGGCAACGATGGCTTTACCGATACCTCTCGTTCCGCCGGTAACCAATGCGGTCCGGCCGGAAAAGTCAAACGCAGCGGTAATCGTACTCATCCCAATGCCTCTGCAAGTTTTTTCAGATCGGCACAGGTTTCGATATTATGGGTCTTAATGCGGCGGTTGATGCGTTTCATCAGGCCGGAAAGCACCCTGCCGGGCCCCACCTCGATAACCCTGGTGACGCCGCGGGCAATCATGAGGTTCATGGACTCCTCCCATCGTACCGCGTTGCTTACCTGGCGGACCAGCAGATCACGGGTTCCTGCGGCAGAATAGTTGGTGTCAGCGTCAACATTTGAGATGACCGGGATCTCCGGCTCGCTGATCCTGACAGCGGAAAACTTCTCCGCCAGTTTGCGGGCGGCTGGTTCCATTAGTGAGCAGTGAAAGGGTGCGCTGACCGGTAGTTTCACTGCCCGGCTGGCTCCGGCTTCTCTGGCTTTCTGGGTGGCCTCATCAACCGCTGAAATATGGCCGGAGATGACAATCTGTCCCGGGCAGTTATAGTTGGCCGGCTCGACAACCTTATCTTTTTCTGTGTCGGTGGTGGCGTGGCAGATTTCCTCGATGTGTCCGGTCTCCATCCCCAGTACGGCAGCCATGGTCCCATGGCCCAGGGGAACGGCGCTTTGCATGAATTTGCCCCGCGCCCGCACTACCTGGACCGCGTCGTAAAAGGAAACCACATTGGCAGCCACCAAGGCGGAATATTCGCCCAAGCTGTGCCCGGCCAGCATTATCGGTTTAATGCCGAATTCCTGCCCCAGCACCTTAAGGGTGGCGATGCTGGCAGTCAGAATTGCCGGCTGGGTGTTCGCTGTTTCATTCAGTTCTTCCCGGTCAGCGTCAAAGCAGGTGTGGGCCAGGTCCTGTCCGAGGGAATCGCCTGCTTCGGCAAAAACCTCTCTGGCAGCCTGGAATGTATGATGGAGCTCTTTTGCCATACCCACATACTGTGAACCTTGGCCGGGAAATAAAAGGGCAATTTTTTCATTTTCCAAGGCTGAAAAACTCCTTGTGTTGATTTGTTGGCTCATCACTTATGCAGAAAGGCTGCTGTCAGGAAACGGTGACTTCCTGATCAGTCTTTCTTTGTTGATTGAAAGAGTATAGTTTGACAAAATTATCCGCTTAAACAGTATTTTGCAGATAAAAGTCAAGCAAAAAATAAAAAAATTAAAAGATTTTAATTGGATAGCGATTTTTTTCCTCTGCTGTGGTTCTCTTCTCTGCCGCTCGGCAGCGCCGCGCGGCTTCACATCAGCTTAGTGGATAGTCGTCAGAAAAAGAATTGCCTTGAGTTGAAAATGGCTTGATGCGTTCGCTGTTACCAGCGGAGAACCATTGCCCCCCACGTGAGGCCGCCGCCAAAAGTATCGAGCAGCAGGGTGTCGCCGGGATGCAGAAGGCCCATGCGATTGGCTTCATCGAGGGCGATGGGGATGGAGGCGGCAGACGTGTTGCCGTATTTGTGGACATTGGTGAAAACTTTTTCCGGTGCCAGACCAAGGCGGCTGTCCACCGCTTTGATAATTCTCATGTTGGCCTGATGGGGGATGAAGAGGTCGATATCTTCGGGTGCAAGGTTGTTGTGTGCCAGGGCTTCGAAGGCGACCTCGGTGAGACAGCGAACGGCCACCTTGAAGATTTCGTTGCCCTGCATGGCAATATAATGGAGCCGGTCATCCACTGTCTGATGGCTGGCCGGTTGCTGCGAACCGCCGGCGGGGAGCATCAGCAGGGGACCATACTGACCATCAGCATGGAGGTGGCTTGAGAGGATGCCACGATCAGTTTTTTCCGTCCGCTGCAGGACTACTGCTCCGGCACCGTCACCAAAAAGAACACAGGTTGTTCGGTCCTGCCAGTTGACGATGCGGGAGAGAATTTCAGCTCCGACCACCAAAATGGTTTTGGCCGTACCGTTCTGAATAAATCCGTTGGCCGCTGACAATCCGTAAAGAAAGCCGCTGCAGACAGCATTGATATCAAAAGCGGCAGCCCCGTTGGCTCCTAGTTTATGTTGTAGAATTGATGAAGTCGGGGGAAAGGGCATGTCCGGAGTTACGGTTGCCACGATGATCATGTCCAGGTCAGCCGGGGTAACCGCTGCCATGGCCAGAGCCTGACGGGCGGCATGGCAGGCCAGGTCGGAGGTCTGTTCATGGTCGGCAGCAATCCGCCGTTCGCTGATCCCGGAGCGGGCCACAATCCAGTCGTGGGAGGTGTCCACCAGTTTCTCCAGATCGTGATTGGTGCGTATTGTTGCCGGCACATAGGAACCGGTGCCGGCAATTGCTGCTTTGGTCATTGCCATTGTTATTCAGAATCCTCTTCGTCGCGATCTTTGCTGATAATTCGTTCCTTAAGCTGGTTCCAGATTTTTTTCTTCGGCAGGAGCTTCTGAATCTCCTGATTCTTGTTCATCTCTTCGATCAGGTGATCGTTGACCCGCTGTTTGGCAAATTCGGCACTGAGACGGATGGCATTTTTGATCGCCTTCCTGCACGATGATCCATGGCAGATGAAACAGTTGCCGTTGACTCCCAGCAGGGGGGCGCCGCCGTATTCTGTATAATCAATTTTGGCTTTTACGTTTCGCAGGGCACTTTTGCTGAGCAGAGCACCAATTTTACGGGTAAATCCAGCCGAGAGCTCTCTCTTAAGGAGATCGGTTATTGCCAGGGCCAACCCTTCGCTGGTCTTCAGGACAATGTTGCCAACAAAACCATCGCAGACTACCACATCAATCTCGCCGGGATAGATGTCGCGACCCTCAATATAACCGATGTAGTTCAAAGAACTTTTCCTGAGCAGGGCGTCTGTTTCCCTGGTCAGTTCATTGCCTTTGCTGCTCTCTTCACCGTTGCTTAAAAGACCGACCTTGGGGGCCGTTCTTTCAAGGATATGGGTGGCATAGACGCTGCCCATTACGGCAAATTGGGCCAGGTGCAGGGGTTTGCAGTCAACATTCCCGCCCACATCGAGGAGAACGGTTGAGTTTTTCAGGGTTGGCAGGTTGGCGACGATGGCTGGCCGGTCAATATGTTCCAGCTTTTTCAGGCTGAACATGGCCAGCGCCATGGCAGCACCGGAGTTGCCGGCTGAGATCACTCCCTGGGCCCGGCCATCGCGAACCAGATCAATCCCCACCCTTAACGAGGAATCCTTTTTCCGCCGCAGAACCTTTGACGGCGAATCCTCCATGGTGATAACTTCCGAAGCATGCTGGATATAGATCGGCAGGTTTTTGATCTGATGTTTCTGCAGTTCGTGCTCAATCCGCTCCCGGTAACCAACCAGGATGACATGAATATTGTAATCCCGAGCTGCGTCCACTGCCCCGGCGACGATCTCCTCAGGGGCGTTGTCACCGCCCATGGCATCAACGGCTATTCTCATGCGCGTGGTTTTCCAGTTGGGGTAATGCGGCAAAAAAGGGCCCTCAAGCTTCTATTGGCACATTACTGTCATGCTGTCGACCGGCGTCAGGTTCGGGGCGCCATCAGAAAACGATGAAGCGGTGCGTGAAGTGCGGCTGCATGATGAAAATCTGAAAAAAAGCGGGATGCGGAAATGGGAATCGGACCGCCTTGTTAGTCAGTGCTGGTTGAAACGAAAACTTCCCCTTTGTAGGTGCCGCAACTGGCGCACATGCGGTGCGGGATGATCGGCGCCTGACAGGTGGGGCAGGTGGCATGAGCCGGACTGGTCAAGGCGTGGTGCGCCCGACGTTGTCTTTTTCTGGCTTTTGATGTTCTTCTCTTTGGTACGGCCATGGAAACTCTCCTTAACTATCGGTGTTGTGCGTGTGGCTGGATTATTGCCACATCAGCGTGTCGATGCATGTCTCTATTGTATGGTAATGATAACCGGCTGCCGGCCATTACGCAAGGGGAGAGTAATAAAAAAAATGTTAGGGATTGTCAAGTAAAAAGCAGTGGCTTCAGGGAGTTAGGCCGGGATTTTTCCTTTTTTTTCTGATGCTGTTTTTATTCTGGTCGTTGCAGGCTGTAATCCGGCGTTAAGTATTTGAATATAGCTATAATATTTTATTCACAAAAAAATTAAATAGTTTTCATTTATTAGTTGACATTATGGGTGAGTTTTATTATTTCTCCAGTCAGATTAGGAGGATTTAATGGTGTTTTGACTGCATAGTTGAGTGCTTTAACCCAATTTATTGCATCGATATATATTTGCCACATGAGAGAGGAGGTGATCGCTTACATTTTTTCTGTTATCTGCACATATAACGGAGAGAGGGTTTAACGAGGAATCTTAATAGGAGAGTGGTTATGAAAATAAAGAAAAATTGGTTCTTGCTGGGTATGGGCATGTTGGGGGCTGTTTTGCTCACCGCATCTGCCTGTACTACGTTTACCAGTCAGCGGGCCTGTACACTGCAGCTGCCGGTGCCCGTTGAAGGAGCCCAGTATGTCGGCAACGATGCGTGTGCCGATTGCCACGACCAGTTAGTGGCAACATTTGCTGGTTCCATCCACGACCGGATTCTGGCCAGCGAAACGGCCATCGGCATGCAGGGCTGCGAAACCTGTCACGGCCCGGCCAGCAAACATGCCGACAGTGAAGATCCGGAAATGGTTATCTCTTTTAAAACGCTCGATGCCGATCAGTCCTCCGCGGTCTGCCTCCGCTGCCACAGCGACGGCGAGCAGATGGACTGGGCCGGTACCGCCCATCCTTTCAACGATGTCGCCTGCACCACCTGTCACCAGGTGCACGATGCGCCGGTCAAGGCCGCTTCCCTGAAGCAGGCGGAGCCGGAACTCTGCTACCAGTGCCACCAGCTGGAACGGGCCAAGATGTACTATCCTTCCCACCACCCGGTGCGTGAAGGGAAGATGGTCTGCAGCGACTGTCACGCCAACCATGGTTCCATGGTCAACAACCTGAAAACCGATGAACGCCTCAATGACCTGTGCCTCAACTGCCATACCCGCTACCAGGGTCCGTTTGTTTTTGAGCATGCACCGGTTAACGATGACTGCACCATCTGTCATGATCCCCACGGGACGGTGGCCAACAACCTGAAAATTCAAAATGAACCGTATCTCTGCCTGCAGTGTCACGAACCCCATTTCCATTCAGGGCGGACTGGTATCCCCAGTGGAACGATTGCTGCTCCCACAGGTACTGTAGACACGACGACCGTCGACCCGCGGGTTATCACTGAACATTCCTGGGGCCAGGCCTATGCCACCAAGTGTACCCAGTGCCACGTACAGATTCATGGCAGTGACCTGCCGTCCCAGACAGTTCCCGGACAGGGTCGGGGCTTAACCAGATAATGGCGTGAAAGTAAGGAGGAATCATGAAACGGATTGCTTTATTGTCTCTGTTGGCAGTCTGCCTGATCCTGGCACCCAGCTTTGCCAAAGCCGACCAGACTACCGGGAAGGTGAGCGTAGGGTTTGAGGGTGTGGATGTGGACGACTCCAAAGAAGGGGCCGGCGAATTCAACCATCTGGAACAGGGGATTGGTGTTACCCTTGATGCCGAGGTGGATGGCTGGCAGAAGGGCATCAAATATGATGCCATGATAAATTACACTGAGGAAGATGAGATGTCCGGGGCGTTGAACCTTGATGTGAAGCGCTACTTCCGGACCGAAAACAGCTACCAGCGGTTCAAACACTGGCTGGAAAATGATGATCTGGTGAACTGGAATACCGATCCTGATTTTGCCTTTCCGGCAATGGCCCCCGACAATATGTTCTATACCGCGTTGGCCACCAAAGCGATCATGTGCCGTCCTGACCTTATTGGCGCCAACGTGGCGGTTGCCCAGCACGATTCCTGGGGTGAGGACCTCCATATCATCCGTGAGGAGTTCACCAGTAAGAATGAGTTCCTGATTCCCGGGGCCGAGTTTATCAAAATCCATGCCGATTACCGGCGGGAAACCCGGCGCGGCTATGAGCAGGGCCGGACGATGAACAAATGCTCCGGCTGCCATTTCTATGCCGAGGAACGGCGGGTCAATGAGCTCACTGAAGACTTCAAGATTGGTGCCACTGCCCACCTCGGGCTGCTGACCGTTGACTATACCTTTTTCTACCGTGAATTTGATGATCGTGCCACTGCGCCAACCAACCGATATGATACCGCCAGCAACAGCGGCGGCTTGGCCGACGAGAAGATTATCTGGGATAGTGCCGACACGTTCGCGCCCTACTCGGATGGTTATATCCCTTACGATGCAACCCCCGAGTCCGAAAAAGATTCCCATATTATCAAGGCTCAGCTGGCGCTGCCGCTCAATACCACCATTCTCGGTTCCTATGTCAATACGACGGTGGAGAACAAATCAGCCACCGAGTATAATCATGACTACGACAATGGTGCTTTCGCGGTCAGCGATGATCCGGAATTCGATTATGATCAGGCGGCTTTCCGGCTGACCTCGTCGCCGATCAAGAACCTTACTGTTTCCATGCGCTATTCCCATGAAGAGCTGGACAGCAATACGGTGGAAATTGATTACGATGATGCCCTTTTCGAGGCCTTTTTTGACACCGGGGCAACGGTTGTCGACCCTGCCACCTTCGGCCTGCATGGCTATGACCAGGAGCATGACGGTTTTCCCTTCACCCGGGAGTCGTCCCTGGATCGGGATATTGACACCTATGGCATCAATCTCAAATACCGCCTTTTTGCGAGGACCAATCTGCTGCTGGGCTACGAGCGGGAAGAGATCGACCGTGAGGATGAAGCCCTGGGCGAAACGGAAACCGATACCTTCAGTATCGGGATCAACAGCCGCTACTTCAAAAACCTGAGCCTGAGGTTGAAGTATCAGTATCAGGACATTGATGAACCGTTTGCCCACGAAGGGGCGGCGCTGGCCGATGCCGAAGCGATTGGCGCCTGGCTGGCGGCCGAGCAGGCAACGAATCCTGATCCATGTCCGGCGGCGCCTTATTCGTCTGCCCGTCTGGCTCTTCCGTGGATATCAGACGCCACCGAGTACTTTGTCATGTACAACAGCCGTGAGGCAACCCTGACATCTGAGCCGGAAAATACCCATGAGCTGACGGCCAACGCCACCTGGACCATTGCGCCCAAGCTGTCAGCCAACGTCCATTTCAAGTATCTCCTGGAAGAGGTGGATATGGATATCCCCGGGTTCTCCAACAGCTATGACAAGGAGATGTTCAGCCCCGGCGTTGACCTGTGGTTTGCGCCCACCGACCGGCTGGTCTTTACCCTGGCCTACCAGTTCCAGAAGATGGAGGATGAGACGTTTCTCTCCATACCAGCCTACGGCGGCTGAGCAGGCTCATTCCTGCACCCAAGTTTTGGGTACACACTGGATGAGATTGAGTACAATACCGACGTTCACACTCTGATGCTCAGCGCTGATTTTGAATTTTCCGACAAGTTGAATTTCAACGGCAGCATTGTCTGGAACAAAGGCAAAGCGGAAATGGATGATGTTAATGCCGGAACCTATACCGGTGCCAATCCTGGCGCGACGGCGACCGACCCCGGTTTTGCTGGTATGAACCATTACGTTGCGCTGCCGGCTTTTGAAGAGTATTCCGATCTGGAGATCAACCAGGTTGAATACAGCCTGGGCGCTGTCTACAATCTTACTGACAGCATCAGCTTCAACCTCAACGCCAGCTACCTGGATTACAGTGATGACGAGCCGTACCTGTACGATACCGACGGCGATGTAATCTATGTTAATGGCGGCATGACCATGCGTTTCTAATACATTGGTCATCGTAGCGTGAAAAGGGAAGTGCCGTTTGGCACTTCCCTTTTTTTATTTGACAGGGGCAGATTCGGTCGATAGATAGATGGTTCAACCAATGTGATCGCCGGGTGCGACTGGATGCCGGTTCAAAGCGGTTTTCGGCAGTCAGCCTCGGAGCCGGCCAGGGGTGGCCGGCGAGAATAAGCGTGAACCGGCATCCAGCCGTACTATCCGCAAAACGAACCGCTTGCCGCTGTTGATTTTCTGGAGGGTTGCCAGTGTATTGTGTGGCTCGAATCCGGGAAACGGCGGCAATGAGCGTGAAGAAAGGGGTTCTTGTATGGCAGAAACCTTGGCGTTTATCGGCATGGGCCGGGTGGGGAGCGCCCTGGCGGTGTTGCTTGAGCGGGCCGGTTTTTCGGTAGCTGCAGTGTGCGACCGCAACCAGGAAAAACTTGATCGGGCAGCAAAGGAGCTGACTGGTTCTCCCTTATGCACCACCGACCCCACCGCGGCGGCCGCTGCGGCCCAGGTGGTTTTTCTCACCACCCAGGATCGCTTCATCGAAACTGTCTGTTGCCAACTGGCGGCGGCCGGGGCGATCCGCGCTTCCCAGCTGTTTGCCCATGCGAGCGGCTCCCTGACGGCTATAGTTTTGCATTCAGCCGCCGCCGAGGGAGCCAAAACCTTTTCCCTCCATCCCCTGCAAAGCATTGCCGATCCGGCTGCGGCCATCAGGGTGCTGCCGGGCTCCTACTACTGTTTTGAGGGTGATGACGGTGCTTACTCTCTGGCTGTCCGGCTGGTGGCCGCCCTTGATGGCCATCTCTTGCGGATTGCCGCCGCTGACAAACCCCTCTACCATGCCGCGGCGGTAGTCGCCTCCAACTTTTTTATTGCCCTGGAGTATCTGGCGATCTCGATGATGGAGCAGGTGGGGGCTGACCCCCAAAGTGCCCGGGAGATGCTTCTGCCATTGATTCGCGGCAGCCTCGAAAATCTGGCCCAAAGCGGGCCGGTGGAAGCACTGACCGGCCCTATCGTCCGTGGTGATAACGAGACTATTGCCGGTCATCTCCGGGCACTGGAAGAAAAGATGCCGCACTATGTTGGCATCTACAAAGGAATGGCCCGCCTGAACGTTGAGCTGGCCGGCAAAAAAAGTGGGGTGACCCTTGATGATTTTTCGGGAACGCTGGCAGATGGCTGAGCCATCAGCGATGCTGGCCAGGGATTTATGTATGTACTGTCAGCGGTGCACGGTGAGGTAATCTGCGGAGAAAATCTAGCGGATAAAGATCTTGACAAATCAACGGAATGCCTGTATGGCTCTGTGTTCGTGTTTTACCATCAGCATAATATGCAATTCCGGCTGTAGGGGGTTTTCTTTACAGCCTTTTCCTATTTTCCCTACATGACATCATACTTTTTTCCTCCAGAATTTGTCGACGATCTGCGTGAGCGGGTGGACATAGTCGAGGTTGTTGCCGACTATGTTTCACTGGTGAAGAGCGGCAGCAATTACAAGGGGCTCTGCCCCTTTCATGGGGAAAAAACCCCCTCATTCATGGTCCATGGCGGGAAGGGGATTTATCACTGTTTTGGCTGTGGGGTTGGCGGTGACGCGATTTCATTTATCAGGAAGATGGATAATCTCCCTTATCCGGAGGCTATCCTTCGTTTGGCGCTCCGCTGCGGTCTTGACGTAGCCCCCTATGAGCAGCATGGTTCCGGAACGGAAAATGCTGCTGAACAGCAATCATTGAAAAAACAGCTGGCGGTGGTGCTGGAACGGGCTCATATTTTCTACCGGCGCCAGTTGCAGCGGTCGCTGGACGGCCCTGTCGGCGCATATCTGAAAAAACGGGGGCTGACGGAAGCTGATGCCGATCAGTTTGCCCTTGGTTATGCTCCGGAGGGTTGGGACAATCTGGTCAAGGCGATAAAAAAGCCAGCTGACCTTGACATTGCCGTCCAGGCAGGCTTAATTGTAAAAAAGGAAAACGGTAAGGTTTTTGATCGGTTCAGGGACCGGCTGATGTTCCCCATCCGGGATGTTGCGGGTCGGGTTGTGGGTTTTGGCGGCCGGACTTTGGCTGATGCGGAGCCGAAGTATCTCAACTCTCCCGAGTCACCGTTGTTTCAGAAGCGCCGGCTTCTCTATGACCTGTTTCATGCTAAGCGCGCCATAGGTGAACAGGGCCAGGTTTTTATGGTGGAAGGCTATATGGATGCCCTTTCCCTATATGCCCGCGGAATTCATAATGTGGTGGCTACCCTGGGGACAGCGCTCTCCCAGGAGCATCTTACCCTGGTAAAACGATACGGTAACCGGATTGCCGTATTTTTTGATAACGACCAGGCAGGCATGGCAGCTGCTTGCCGTGCGCTGCCGATTTTTTTGGCAGCCGGAGTGTTTCCTTCTATGGTCCTGCTGCCGGCCGGCGTGAAGGACCCTGATCAGTTGGCTCGTGATCTGCCGTCGGCGAAGCTGCACGAAGCATTGGCCGACCAGGTCGATCTTTTTGATTTTTACCTGGGCGAGCAGGAAAGCAAAGCCCGTGGCAAAGGCTATGCTGAACGGCTGGCTGTTCTGGAGGAGATTGTCAGGCTTATTGGGGTCATCCCTGATCAGGGCATGGCGGGTATGACTCTGCGGACCGTTGCCGACCGGCTGCACCTGGCCGAGGAGGTTGTCCTGGAGGTTCTGCAGAAGCTCAGGAAGCAGCAGAGAAAGAGGTCCTCCTCTCCTGGCCAGGATCAACCACGGGCCGCCGCATCACAGGAACTGGTGATTGATCCTGAAGATCTGATTCTGGGGGTGCTGAGCAGATTCCCCGGCCACCTTGATCGTCTCGATGGCATAGAGCAGTTTTTTGAGCGGGAGCTGTCGAGTGTTTTCCTTCCCCTGCTGCGGCTTGCGGACGAGGGTGAACAGAAACTCGCGGGAATTTTTGCTTCTCACCCGCAGCACGATGAGTTGCTGACCCTTTACTCCAGGTTGGCAATGATGAATCTTCCTGAAGATGAGGAAATTGCCCTTAAAGTCCTGGATGATTGCCGGGATAAATTGAAAATGCAGCATTTTCACAAGCAAAAGCAGGCAATAGATCGTCGCATTGCAGAGTGTTCTGATGATGAGGCTTTGGTCGAGTTGCTGCGTTCTAAAATGGAGGTCATCCAGCGTTACAAAAAATAGCGACGGCAGGCAACGATTGTCTCCATGAGGTAAAGAGATAATTATCGAAATTTTCCTGGGCAGGGCGAACAGGTCATAGGGTAAGACGGGACAGTACCTTATTCTGGCGAAAGTTGGATTACGATGAAACAGGCACATGGTGCTATCAGAATAAACGAGGGAATGCATGAGTGACAGCAAAAGCGGCGCAGTATTGACTGGTACCGATAAGGAAATGTTGGCAAAAATTGATATCAAGGGCTTGAACCAGTTGGTGAAGCAGGGAAAAGAGAAAGGTTACCTTTCCTATAGTGAGATCAATAATATTCTGCCAGCTGAAGCTGTTTCGCCGGAAAAACTGGATGAGATTATCATGCTTTTTTCCGACATGGATGTGGAAATTATTGATGCCGAAAAACAACTGCGTGTTGCGGGAGCCGGCGACAGTTTGGACAGTGATGAAGATGATGATGTTGATGAAAAGGAGAGCACTGCCACCCTGCAGGTAACTAGCGATCGCCAGCATGATCCGGTTCGCATGTATTTATGGGAAATGGGATCGGTTCCGCTGTTAACCCGTGAGGGTGAAGTTGAAATAGCTAAAAAGATTGATGAAGGTGAACACGAGGTTGTCAAGACCCTGCTTAAATCGTATCTGACCATTGCCATGTTGCAGGACAAGGGAAAGCAACTGGAAGAAGGACTCCTGCGGGTAAAAGATATTACCAAGGATGTTGAAGAAGAGATTGATGATGACCTTGTTGTGGGCAATAACGAAGATGAAAATGGTGATGATGACGATGATGAGGGCGATGCTGTTGCTGATGCCCCTGTCGAGGCTGTTGAGGCTGGCGATGGGGCTGGTGACGATGAGTATCTGCGGCAGAAAATTCTCTCTCACATTGAGCAGATCGTAACACTCTTTGAAGATAACCGGGTGATTGTCAACCGGCTGAAGCATCCTGATAAGAGTCTCAAAAGTGTTGCCTCAAGGCAGGCATTGCGCGTCCAGATGAGATCCCAGGAGCAGGAAATTTTTACCTCCTTTGTAGCTATCAACCTGAAACAGCGGCATATTGATGAAATTGTCAGCACCTTAAAAGATTTTGTCACCCTCGGCCAGAGCCTGGGTAAGATGGTCGAGCGGCTGGAGTCTAATTTTGCCCTGCGGTTTCGCGTGCTGGAGAAAAGGTGCAAGCGTTGTCTTGTGGATGAGGCTGAAAAGACAGCGTTTATGAAGGAATTTTCCCTTAGTGCCGAGGATGTTGAGGATCTCATCTTTCGGGTGCAGAACCTGGCGGGAAAAATTCGCCAGATCCGCCAGGAGACCGGGTTGAATCTTACCGACCTTGAGCGGGTCAACAGCCGCTTGTGTGCCGGTGAGCGTCGGGCTGAGCGGGCTAAAAATGAGCTGATCCGGGCAAATCTTCGTCTGGTGGTCAGCATTGCCAAGAAATATACCAATCGGGGACTGCAGTTTTTAGATCTGATCCAGGAAGGCAATATCGGCCTGATGAAAGCGGTTGATAAGTTTGAGTACCAGCGGGGCTATAAATTCAGCACCTATGCCACCTGGTGGATCCGCCAGGCGATTACCCGGGCGATTGCCGATCAGGCCAGGACGATCCGCATTCCGGTGCATATGATTGAAACGATCAACAAGCTGATCCGTACCTCCCGCTACCTGCTGCAGGAGCTGGGCCGCGAGCCAACTCCGGCTGAGATTTCGGAGCGGATGGATATTCCCCTGGAGAAGGTGAAAAAGGTTTTGAAGATTGCCAAGGAACCCATCTCCCTGGAAACCCCCATCGGCGAAGAGGAAGACAGCCATCTGGGGGATTTTATCGAGGACAAAAAGGCCATCAATCCACTGGATTCGGTGGTAACCTCCGATCTGGCAAGCCGGACCACTCAGGTGCTAGCCAGTCTGACGCCCCGGGAGGAGAAAGTACTCCGTCTGCGTTTCGGCATTGGTGAGCGGTGTGACCATACGCTGGAAGAGGTGGGGCAGGATTTTGATGTGACCCGTGAACGGATCCGCCAGATCGAAGCGAAGGCTTTGCGCAAACTGCGCCACCCAAGTCGCAGCCGCAAGCTGAAAGGGTTTCTTGAGTGGTAAAAGAGGATGAGCCTTGTAAAAGGTGAGAGTTGACAATAAAGGCCAGCTGAGTATCTCAGCCGGCCTTTTTAATTACCCTTGAGCCGGGCGATGATGCCGGTGTAATTATCAGTGCTGAAAACCGCCGAGCCGGCGACAAAGATGTTGGCGCCGGCGTCATCCACCTCGTCGATGGTATCGACATTGATGCCGCCGTCCACTTCGATGATCACCGGCAGCTGCCGTTCGTCAATCTGCTGGCGGAGGGCGGCCACCTTTTGTATCGTGTTGGGAATCAGCCGCTGGCCGCCGAAACCGGGGTTGACGGTCATCACCAGCACGAGGTCAAGATCGCCGAGAATATCCGTCAGCACCGAAACCGGGGTGGCAGGGTTGAGTGAAACGCCGGCTTTGAGGCCATGTTCCTTGATCTGCTGCACCAACCGGTGGAGATGGACTGTCGCTTCAGCGTGGACGGTGATAATATCGCTGCCGGCCTCGGCAAAGGCGTCGATGTAGCGATCCGGGTTGTCAATCATCAGGTGGACATCGAAGAGCAGCTTGGTGTGCGGCCGCAATGCCTTGACCACCAAGGGACCGATGGTCAGGTTGGGGACAAAATGACCATCCATGACATCGATATGGATCAGGTCGGCACCGGCCTGGTCGACCGCGTGGATTTCTTCCGCCAGCCGACCAAAGTCGGCTGACAGGATGGAGGGGGCAATCATGCGCATGGGGCTACCTTTTACGGGATGATCCAGTGATTTTGCAGGTCTTGCTTACGCGTGGGTCAGGACAGCGGCGAAAAAACCATCCATGTTTCCCTCTTCATGGAAAAAGGTTTCCAGACAGCCGCTGGGTGAAAGCATGGGAGCCAGCCAGTCCGGCCCGCTCTGCTGCCGGGGGAGGGGGGAAAAGTACGGGTTGGCTGCCAGAAACGCACGTACCACCCCCTGGTTTTCCCTGATATTGCTGGTGCAGGTGGCGTAGACCAGTCGCCCTCCTTTTTTCAGGTATGTAGAACAATTCGTCAGGATTTGCAATTGAATTGTGGCCAGTTGCTCCAGTTCCCGCGGCTGTTTGCGCCAGCGCAGGTCTGCCCGGCGGCGCATGACTCCAAGGCCGGAACAGGGGGCGTCAACCAAGATGGCATCGAAGGAGCAGGGTGCGTAACCGGGTAATGGTTTGGTCAGGTCGGTCAGCAGAGGCTGGATGGAGTGCAGCTGCAGACGGCTTCTGGTTTTTTCCAGGAGCTCCAGCCGCTGTCGGCTGCTGTCAGCGGCAACGATGGTGGCTTGGTCATTGCTCAGTTCGGCCAGATGGCCGGTCTTGCCGCCGGGGGCGGCACAGGCATCGAGAATTAGTTGTCCAGGTACCGGATTGAGCAGATAGCTGATCATCTGGGCACCCTCATCCTGAACGGTGATGGTACCGTTGGCAAACGCCGGTGAGGCAAGCCACCTCCCGGTCTGCTGGCTTGTGAAGCCGTCGGGGGCATAGCGGGTAGGGATGATATCCCCAGTCGCCGCCGTTTCCGTCTGGTATCCGGGTATTTGCTGCAGAAATGCATCACGGCTGAGTTGCAGCCGGTTGACCCTGAAGGTGGTTCCGGCAAAGTTGTTTGCCTGGCGGCAGAGTTTTTCAGTTTGCTGATAGCCGTAATCCGCTAGCCACAGGGTGACCAGCCAGGACGGCAGGGAATGGGTGATGCCAAGAACCTCGGTCGGATTGCCGGTCAAACCGGCAAACAGGGTTTCTTGTCCAGTCCTCAAAAAGGTCCGCAGCAGGCCGTTGACGAACCCTTCACGGCCAGGGGTTGCTGCCTTGGCCAACTGTACCGTCTCAGAAACGACGGCGTAGTTCGGTGTGCCGCTGAGAAACTCCAACTGGTAAAGGGCCAGGCGCAGCAAGCTTCTGACTTTGGGGTCGACTTTTTTTGTGCGGCTGGCCAGCTGGTCGATAATCCAGTCCAGCCGCCGCCGCCACTTGATGGTGCCGGCCACCAGGTTGGTAATTCTGGCCCGGCCCTGGGGGGCAAGCGCTGATCCCTGGTGGCTGAACAACTGATCTAGGAAATGGTCGGTGGGTGCCGGATTGGCTTCCAGGGCCACCAGTGCCTGCCAAGCAATTTTGATGACCGACATGGTTGCCGCTTGCGATCCGCTTTTTTTGCCGGCCGACATGCGTGATAAATCTGCTTTTTTCTTCAGTTCCTGGCCATCCTTTCCAGGCGACTGATCCGCTCTTCAGTGGAGGGGTGAGTGGAAAAGAGCTGACTCATCTTGGCACCGGTCAGGGGGTTGACAATGAACATGTGGGCGGTGGCTGGATTAGCCTTTTGCATGGGCAGCCGTTTGCTGTAGGCGTCCAGCTTGGCCAGTGCCGCTGCCAGGTAGTGGGGATTGCCGCTGATGGTGGCGCCGCCCTCGTCGGCGAGGTATTCCCGTGAGCGGGAGATGGCCATCTGGATCAACATGGCTGCCAAGGAGGCGATCATGGTAAAGATCATCACAAAGATGATGTTGCCGCCGCCGTCTTCATCGTCGCCGAAGCCGCCAAAGATGGCTCCCCAGCGAGCTATGCTGGCGATCATGGAGATGGCGCCGGCAATGGTGGCGGCAATGCTGCCGATGAGAATGTCGCGGTTTTTCACATGGGTCAGTTCGTGGGCCAGGACCCCCATCAACTCCTCACGGCTGAGCAGCCTGAGGATGCCTCTGGTGACCGCTACGGCGGCATGTTCAGGATTCCGGCCGGTAGCAAAGGCGTTGGGAGTGTCCTGAGGGATGACGTACACTTTTGGCATTGGCAGTTCTGCCCGCTGGGCAAGCTCGCCGACCATGGAAAAAAGATCGGGATGAGTGGCGGCGGAAACTTCCTGGGCACGGTACATTTTCAAAACTATCTTGTCGCTGAACCAGTAGGAGCCGAAGTTCATCGCTGAAACAAGAACGAACGCGAAAACCATTCCCTGGTTGCCGCCCAGCATCCTGCCGACGAAAACAAAGAGGACCGTCAAGCCGGTCAACAGGGCGACGGTTTTTGCCTGATTCATAGTATGCTGGCCTCCTGATGATGTGGATAGTTAACGCCTTGAAGGTAAGAAGAGTGTCGTAAAATGTCAAGGTATTTGTCCTGCTAGAGGGATTAAAAACGGCTAATGGCATCCTGTTGCGGTATCTGGTGCTTGTGGACTGTTTTGCCGGGAAAAACAGCTGGTTGTCGAGGGTGGAGTTGCCATGCAGGTAAAAAAATGTCATAGTGATATAATATTTGGTCTTCATAAGACGATGAGATGAAAGGATGAAAAAATGAAAACATTTGCTCGTTTTTGGCTGCTTATGAGGGCTGTTGCCCTGTTGATAGCGATTTTTATGGTCGTCCTGTTTCCAGGGAATCTGCATGCCGCTTCTGCTGAGGAGATTACCATCGGCGTCGATGCAACCCTCAAACGGTTTCGTCAGGAAGTTCCCGGAGGGGGAGAATTTCTCAAAAAAGCCAAAGGCGTCCTGGCGTTTCCCAAGGTCTATAAAGCCGGTTTTGGTGTTGGCGGCGAATATGGTGAGGGAGCGCTGCGGATCGGTGGCAAGACCACAGCCTACTACAGTACCGCTGCCGCCTCAATTGGTTTCCAGCTTGGGGCACAGTCAAAATCGGTTGTGCTGGTGTTTATGCAGGAGCAGGCCCTGGCTGATTTTCAGCGGAGCAAGGGATGGAAAGCCGGCGTCGACGGTTCCGTTGCCCTGGTCAAGTGGGGGGCCGGTGAAGACATCAATACAATCGATATCAAGGACCCTGTGGTCGGCTTTGTCTTCAGCAACAAAGGTCTGATGTATAACCTGACCATTGAGGGGGCAAAATTCACCCGGATTCACCGCTGAATGGCTGTCTGTTGCCGCCCGCAATCTGCCTCAAGATCAGCGATATTCGCTTGACTTGGCTGGAATTCCCATGCTAGAAAATGTCCCTCATGGTGTGCCGATGTAGCTCAGGTGGTAGAGCAACTGATTCGTAATCAGTAGGTCAGCGGTTCAAGTCCGCTCATCGGCTCCAGATAATATCAAGCACTTAGCAAGCTCTGCTAGGTGCTTTTTCTTTTTCAAAATTCGCTTACCCCACAATTTACCCC